>JAJYPZ010000289.1 GCA_021794855.1 Pseudomonadota bacterium
CACGCCGGATTACGTGATCAGCGGACTGACGACGTCGAACGCCATCGCCGGGGCGGACGTGAATCACATCGGCGGCACCACCGACTGCACCATAGGCTACATCGCGCCGACGGCCAACGATACGCCGCCGTCGTATATTTTGAATGCAAACCTGACCAATTGTTCTTGATACTTATTATTGCAGCAGAAAAAGGGAAATTAAAATGAACATCGAAATAAAAACCGCTCAAACCGGCTTTACCCTGATCGAACTGGTGGTCGTAATCGTTATACTAGGGATATTGGCGGCTACTGCGTTGCCGAAGTTTATTGATTTGACCGGCAGCGCCAATCAAGCTGCTGCGTCAGGCGTCGCTGGAGCCCTTAGCTCGGCAGGCTCGATTAATTATGGTGCGAATAAAGTCGGCAGTCCAAGTGTCGCCATATCCGATACTACAGATGCGTGCGGCGGAGCCGCTAATTCCGTATTAGCCAATCAAACTGCCTTATTGACAGGGAGTTCGACTTTAGTATCCGGTACGCCGACTGCAGGGCAGTACCAAATTACTGGAGGCAAACCGATGGCCTGTGGCGTTGGTGTAACCATACAATGTACTCTCACCAGTTCTGGCAGTCAGCCACAAACCGCTACAGCATATATTCCTTGTACCAATTAATTGCATAAATGATATTGATCAGCATGAGAGTCCCTTATGTTGGTCAATATTTCACTTTACTATCTAGAATCTTTGATAATCAATGCAATCGATCAATGGGTTCACATTAGTTGAACTGATTGTCGTTATTATCCTTACCGGCATACTTTCTGTCGTTGTAGCACCCCGCTTCTTCGACCAGAACGCATTCAAAAACCGCGGTTTCTACGACGAAACCCTCTCGGCACTGCGCTATGCACAAAAGTCCGCCATCGCGCAGCGTCGCAGCGTCTGCGCGAATTTTACTTCCAACAGCCTGACGCTGACCATCGCTTCCGCCCCCGACTCCGCCAATTGCAACACGCCGCTCGCCAATCCCGCCGGCGGCAGCCCGTTTACCGTCACCGCCAAGTCCACCGGCACTTATGCCAGCATCCCCACGGCTTTCTATTTCGATGCGCTGGGCCAGGCGTCGCAGGGCCAGACGATAGTCGTCAACGGTTACGGCAACATCGTCGTCGAGCAGGAAACCGGGTATGTGCATATCTAGAGGACAGAGAACTGAAGACAGAGGACTGAGTCTTGTGCGGCTGCGCCGCGTTATTTTGTTTCGCGCTCGTTTGCAGATTATCGAACAGCGTTTTAAAAAACCAGCGTACGGCGTGCCGCACCATTATCTGTCTTCTGTCCTCTGTCCCCTGTCCTCTGAACGCGGTATCTCGCTGGTCGAGCTGATCATTTTCATCGTCATCGTCAGCATCGCGGTCGCCGGCGTGCTGTCGGTGATGAACATCACCGCGCAGCACAGCGCCGATCCGCTGATCCGCAAGCAGGAACAGGCGATCGCCGAAGCGCTGCTGGCGGAGATCGAATTGCAGCCGTTTACCTGGTGCGACCCGACTGACGCCAATGCCGCCATCGCCACCGGCAATTCCAACGGCAATCCGGTCGGCAGTACCGCCGGCTGCAATACGACGCCCGAAACGCTGGGCCCGGAAACGATCAACGGCGTCACTCAGTCGCGTTACAGCACCACCACGCCGTTTAACAATGTAAACGATTACAGTGGTTTTTCCATGTCACCCATCGTCGACATCACCGGCACCCCAGTCGCCGGGCTGGGCAACTACAGCGCCAGCGTCGCCATCGTCCCGCTCGATACCGGCCTCACACCCGTAGCGTACGCCAGCGCCACCGTCTTGCAGATCGACGTCACCGTCACCACGGCCAATAGCAGCCTGACCCTGACCGGCTACCGCTATCGTTACGCACCGGACGCGATACCATGATCAGAAGACAGAGGACGGAAGACAGAGGACTGAATCTTGTACGGCTGTGCCGCGCTATTTTGTTTCGCGCTCGTTTGCAGATTATCGAACAGCGTTTTAAAAAACCAGCGTGCGGCTTGCCGCACCATAATCTGTCTTCTGTCTTCTGTCCTCTGTCCTCTGAACGCGGCTTCACCCTGATCGAAGCGATCATCGTCATCACCATCACCGCGACCATCGCGGCGGTGGTGGCGGTATTTATCAAAACGCCCATCCAGGGCTATTTCGACAGCGCGCGCCGCGCCGAGATGACCGACATCGCCGACACCGCGCTGCGCCGCATCGGCCGCGACTTGCGCCTGGCATTGCCCAACAGCGTGCGAGTGACGACAGCGGGAAATGTGTATTATCTGGAATTCCTGGAAACCGTCGCCGGCGGCCGATATCGCGCCGACACCGGCACACTCTCCGCCGATCTGGCCTGCAACACCCCGCTCGACTTCAGCGCGGCCAGCAGCGGTTTTTGCGTACTCGGCCCGCCGCTTGCCGTCAATAGCGGTCTGGTGGCCATCTATAATCTGGGCGTGCCCGGCGCGAACGCCTACAACGGCGACAACACCAGCGCCATCACCGGCGTCAGCGGCTCGCTCGTCAGCATCAAGCCCAAACAATTTCCCTTTGCCTCGCCGGGCAACCGTTTCCAGATCATCAGCACGCCGGTCAGTTATGTCTGCGACCCGACCGCCGGCACGATCACCCGCTACTGGAACTACCCTATTGCGCCGGCTCAGCCCACCAGTTTCACCGGAGCGTCCAGCGCGCTGCTGGCGAGCCATGTCAGCGCCTGCACATTCAGTTACACCCAG
>JAJYPZ010000290.1 GCA_021794855.1 Pseudomonadota bacterium
CATGCATGAACCGGTTCTCGAATATCGTTTCGGTCACGCTGCCTACCCCTTCCGCAATACAGTTCATCGCCATGAATTGCGCCTGCATATCGGTAGGAAATGCGGGATACGGGGCAGTTTTGATATTGACTGCGATCGGCCGCCGGTTCATGCTCAAGCTGATACTATTATTGGTGCATGATATTTTAGCACCCGCTTCGCGTAATTTTTCGATCACGGCATCCAGCGTATCGGTGCGGGTATTGCGTAGCACAACGCTGCCTTGCGTCATCGCTGCCGCTACCAGATAAGTACCGGTTTCGATACGGTCGGCCATGATGCGATAAGTAGCGCCATGCAAACGCGGTACGCCGCGTATCGTTACCGTATCGGTACCGGCGCCATGTATATCCGCACCCATCGTTATCAGGCAGTTGGCCAGATCTTCGACTTCGGGTTCGCGAGCGGCGTTCTCGAGTATCGTCGTGCCCTCTGCCAGAGCGGCCGCCATCATCAGGTTTTCGGTACCGGTAACGGTTACGCTATCCATGAATATGCGGGCGCCTTTCAAGCGCCCCGCTTTGGCATGAATGTAGCCATGTTCGATCCTGATATCGGCTCCCATCGCCTTTAAGCCTTTAATGTGCAGATCCACAGGACGCGATCCGATCGCACAGCCCCCGGGCAAAGAAACCATCGCTTCGCCGTAGCGCGCCAGCAAGGGTCCCAAAACCAGTATGGAAGCGCGCATCGTTTTAACCAGATCATAGGGCGCTTGCAGATTGTTCAGATTGGCGGCGTGCAGATCTATGCCGCCCTGCTCGTCCCGACTGACCTGCATGCCGATATAGCCGAGTAAAGTCAGCGTAGTGCTGATGTCCTTGAGCTTGGGCAAGTTATCCAGATGGAGCGGCTCTTCAGTCAGCAATGCCGCGCACAGTATCGGCAGCGCCGCATTTTTTGCACCGGAAATATCGATTTCGCCCTGTAATCGCAGTCCGCCCTGTATTGCCAGTTTATCCATTAACGGCCAGCCTCGGCCCATTGCTCGGGAGTGTACGTTTTCATGGACAGCGCATGGATTTCCGCTTTCATGCGTTCGCCCAAGGCGCCATAAACCAATTGATGCTGTTGTACACGATTTTTGCCGGCAAATGCCGCGCTGACTATGATAGCTTCAAAATGCTCGCCGTCTGGCGCCACTTGGACCAGATCGCAAATCATGCCGTTTTCGATTGAATGTTTGATACTGTCTGGCTGAACCATTTGATTCCCTTTAATGACGCAGCCTGTAGCCACGTTGCAATAAAACTAGGCATAAGGCCGATAAAACAAGAAAACTGGCCGTCACAACGACCAGGCTCAGATCGGCTGGGACGTCGCTGACGCCGAAGAAACCATAACGAAATCCGTCTATCATATAAAAAACCGGATTAAAACGCGAGACCAGCAACCAGAATGGCGGTAGCGTATGGATAGAATAAAAAACGCCGGATAAAAAAGTCAAAGGCATGATTATAAAATTTTGGAACGCTGCCAACTGGTCGAATTTTTCAGCCCACATTCCCGCAATAACCCCCAATGCACCCAGCACTCCCGATGCCAGAAACGCAAATGCAATGATCCAGACCGGATGCGCCAGACTGATATCGGGATAAAAGAACAGCGTGCCGATAAATACACCGAGACCGACCACAATGCCGCGAATGATGGAGGCCAGCAGGTAAGACGAAAAGAATACCAGATACGATAAGGGCGGCAACAGTACGAATACGATATTGCCGGTTATCTTGGACTGGATCAGACTCGATGAACTGTTGGCAAAAGCGTTTTGCAGCATCGACATCATGACCAGCCCGGGAACGAGGAACGCGATGTAAGGAACGCCGGGATAAGCCTGCACATGCCGCGACAAGACATGAGAAAAAATCAGCAGATACAGCAAAGCCGTAATTATGGGCGCCAGCACCGTCTGAAACGATACTTTCCAGAAACGCAGTAGTTCTTTATAAAGCAGCGTATAAAACCCGGTCATGCTCGCCCCATGATCTGTACAAATACATCTTCCAAATCGGGTTGCGACAAGGATAAATGTTCGATTTCGATGCCAGCGATGCGTAATTGCGCGAGTATAGGCTCGAGTTCCGCAGGAGCCGTCATGGCAAACGTATAATTATTGCCGTCATGATTAAGTGTCCGCGATAACAGATCCAGCGGCAAAGTCCCGCTTTTGACTGTCAGCTGCAGCTTTAATTCACTGGCGTTCTTGAGTAAATTCGCCGTCCGGTCGAGGGCAACGATTCTGCCCTGCTTCAACATGGCGACGCGGTTGCAGAGCGCCTCCGCTTCTTCCAGATAATGGGTCGTCAACATGATAGTGTGACCGTCGGCATTCAATTGGCGAACGAAAGTCCACAAGGATTGCCGCAGCTCTACATCCACGCCCGCCGTGGGTTCGTCCAGAATAATGACGGGCGGCTTATGCACCAGCGCTTGCGCTACCAGCACGCGTCGTTTCATGCCGCCGGAAAGTGCCCGCATATTCGCGTCGGCTTTATTTGACAACCCGAGATTTAACAGGATTTCGTCTATCCAGTCGTCGTTGCGGCGCAAACCGAAATAGCCCGATTGCATACGCAAGCTTTCGCGTACGCTAAAAAAAGGATCGTACGCCAGCTCCTGGGGGACGACGCCTAGCAATTGCCGCGACAATCGGTATTCGCTCACGACATCGTGACCCATGATTGCCGCGGCTCCGCTATCGGCACGGGCG
>JAJYPZ010000291.1 GCA_021794855.1 Pseudomonadota bacterium
TCCTCGCCTGCCGGTGACGCAGAATTTGCGGCCGGCCGACTGGAACGCCTTGCCGGGATGGCAGAACGATCAACTATTGTCGGCCTGGAATACATGGCTGCAGTCCTGCAATGTACTGAAAGCCAAACCCGACTGGCAAGCGGTTTGCGCGGCTGCGGCAAATTTGCAGCCTTCCGACACCGATACGGTACGGACGTATTTTCAAACCTGGTTCAACGTGTATCAGTCATTGCAGCCCGACGGAGCGGCGCAGGGACTGATAACGGGCTATTACGAGCCTTTATTGCACGGCAGCAGAACGCCGTCGCCGGATTATCCGGTCCCTTTATATCGTACTCCGCCCGATCTACTGAATATAGATTTGTCATCGGTATACCCCGAATTGAAGCATATGCGCCTGCGCGGCCGCTTGCAGGGAAATACAGTCGTCCCTTATCTGGACCGGGCCGAGATCGATGGCAGCCAGCGGCCGCTGGCGGGCAATGAGCTGGTTTGGGTGGATGACCCGGTAGAAGCGTTTTTCCTGCAAATCCAGGGTTCGGGCCGAATACAGTTGAACGACGGCACGATGATGCAAATCGGCTACGCCAATCAGAACGGCTATCCTTACCGGGCGATAGGTCATGTACTGGTGCAGCGCGGCGAACTGAAACTGGAGCAGGCTTCCATGCAGAATATCAAGGCGTGGGGGAGAGCGCATCCAGAGCAGTTGCCGGAACTGCTGTCGCAAAATCCCAGCTATGTATTTTTCAAACAATTGCCGGACAGCAACGGCCCTTTGGGAGCCTTGGGCCTGCCGCTGACAGGCGGCCGCAGCATAGCGGTGGATTCCCGCGCCGTACCGCTGGGAGCGCCGGTCTGGCTGGCTACGACGCAACCCCAGTCGGATTCGCCTATGGATTTGCTGGTAATGGCGCAGGATACCGGCGGCGCCATACATGGCAACGTGCGCGCCGATTTCTATTTCGGCTTCGGCGATGCGGCCGGGAAGCTGGCCGGAAAAATGAAGCAGCAAGGACAGATGTGGGTTTTGTTGCCGAAGACGATGGCTGTCGATGCGCCTAAACCCCCGGACGCCGCACAATAGCTGGCACCCGTTTCAGCCTTGTATTGCATCCATCATGTACGGTACGGAGCGAATTGGCATACCGAAAAAAAAGCGCGTAGCGAAGTAATCGGCTACGCGCAATGGTCGGTTTCAGGCCAATTAAATCAGCGTCAGCGACCGCCGCGCATGGAGTCGAAGAACTCCGCGTTATTCTTGGTGGCCTTGACTTTGTCGAGCAGGAACTCCATCGCTTCCAGATCGTCCATCGGATAGAGCAATTTGCGCAAAATCCAGATTTTTTGCAGGATGTCGCCCTTGAGCAGCAGTTCTTCGCGCCGGGTGCCGGAACGGTTGACGTTGATCGCAGGATAAAGCCGTTTTTCGGCCATACGTCGATCCAGATGGATCTCCATATTGCCCGTCCCTTTGAATTCTTCGAATATGACGTCGTCCATACGGCTGCCGGTATCGACCAGCGCGGTGGCGATGATCGTGAGCGAACCGCCTTCTTCGATGTTACGCGCGGCACCGAAGAAGCGTTTCGGCCGTTGCAGGGCGTTGGCGTCCACACCGCCGGTCAACACCTTGCCGGACGAAGGGATGACGGTATTGTAAGCGCGCGCCAGGCGAGTGATCGAATCGAGCAGGATGACTACGTCTTTCTTGTGTTCGACCAGGCGTTTGGCTTTTTCGATGACCATTTCCGCTACCTGGACGTGGCGGGTTGCCGGTTCGTCGAAGGTCGATGCGACGACTTCGCCGCGCACCGAACGGGTCATTTCGGTGACCTCTTCCGGCCGTTCATCGATCAATAATACGATCATGATGACGTCGGGATGATTGCTGGTAATCGCATGCGCGATGTGCTGCAGCATGACCGTCTTGCCCGATTTCGGGCTGGCTACCAGCAGGCCGCGCTGGCCTTTGCCGATAGGCGCAATCATGTCGATGATACGGCCGGTGATGTTTTCTTCGGCGCGGATATCGCGTTCCAGCAATAAAGGCTGGGTAGGATGCAGCGGGGTTAGGTTTTCGAACAGAATTTTGTTTTTGGCGTTCTCGGGAGCTTCGCTGTTGACTTTGTCTACCTTGACCAGCGCGAAGTAGCGTTCGCCGTCTTTGGGGATCCGTATCTCGCCTTCGATGGAGTCGCCGGTATGCAAATTGAAACGGCGGATCTGCGAGGGCGAGATATAAATGTCGTCCGGGCTCGCCAGGTAGGACGTATCGGGCGATCTTAAAAAACCGAAGCCGTCGGGCAGGACTTCGAGCGTGCCTTCGCCGAAAATGCTGACGCCTTTTTTCGCCTGATTTTTAAGTAGCGCAAAGATAAGCTCTTGCTTGCGTAAACGATTGGCACCTTCGATCGAATTGGTAGTAGCCATTTCGACTAGTTCGGTGACGTGAAGTTGTTTCAGGTCGGATAAATGCATGTAGGGAAACTCTAGGCCCATTCACTGGGCAGAATGAAAACAAACAGGGAGGGTGCGCCTGATGTTCGAATTTGGATTTTTAATGCTATTCGAATAGGCTCAGACGCAGGATAATAGAATTAGATATTGCTGTCAACAAAAGCCGTAAGTTGCGATTTGGACAGGGCGCCGACTTTGGTTGCTTCGACACTGCCGTTTTTGAATATCATCAGGGTAGGAATGCCGCGTATGCCGTATTTCGGAGGCGTAGCCTGATTTTCATCGATATTG
>JAJYPZ010000292.1 GCA_021794855.1 Pseudomonadota bacterium
ACTGAAAGCGCGCCATAACGCCGGCATGCAGCGTTATCTTAATGAAGGCGTACCACATATCATCGGCCGGCAGGGTGTCAAATTAACCGGTCTGCGTAAAGACGGCAGTACGTTTCCGCTGGAATTGACCGTCAATGAAATCCGTTTGTCCGGGCGACGTTTATTTGTAGGGATCGTACGTGATATTACCGAACGCAAACAAGTAGAAGATAAACTCATCCATCTTGCGCAATACGACTTTCTTACCGGGTTGCCCAACCGTTCTCTGTTTATGGACCGGCTGCATCATGCGCTGTTCCGGGCAAGACGAAACCAGACCGGTTTCGGCGTCATGTTTCTGGATCTGGACGGTTTCAAGCAGATAAACGATACCTTGGGGCATTCTGGCGGCGATGATTTGCTGAAACAGTTCGCGCAGCGAATAGCTGGGGTAGTTCGCAAATCCGACACGGTCTCACGCTTGTCCGGTGATGAATTTACTGTGCTGCTCGAAGAGCTCAGTTCGCCGGAACCAGATGCCGAAGCCGTTGCGGATAAAATCATTACTGCGATACAGCTTCCGTTTTTATTGGGCGATCAGACAGTTACCGTAACCACCAGCATCGGCCTGGCGATTTACAGTTCCGGCGACTGTGATCTGGATGAAATGTTGCGTCGCGCAGATAAGGCGATGTACAGCGCTAAAAGAAGCGGAAAAAATCGCTGGCGCAAAGCCGACTGATGCGATAAAAATTGCTTATCAGTCGACTCCCGTTTTTGATGACATCATTTTCGCTTGATATTTTAACGCTCCCGTTGCAGCATGACAGTACGATTTTTGGAAGCAGTATCTGCGGACTGCAGAAAGCGATATATGAGCGAACGTACGCAAGCAACGATACGTAAAGTAACGGTAATCTATAACCCACGCGCCGGCATATTGCTCGCGGGACATGACGCCGACCCTGCAGCGAGATTGAACAAATTGTTCGAAGATCGGGGTATTGCAGCCGATTTGCATGCGTTCGACTTCGATGCGCTTCCCGTACTGCTTGAATCTGCGGTAGAAACCGGGCAGGATGCGGTCATCGTTTGTGGTGGCGACGGCAGCATACTTGCCGTGATCGCCGCTTTGCGAGAGGCCACGCTTCCGCTGGGGCTGATCCCCGCCGGAACCATGAATGTTCTGGCCCGTGATATCGGCCTGCCGGAAGGAGCGGAAGCGGCCGCCGATATCATTGCAGCCGGCCGGATCGAAAAAATCGATGTCGGGTATGTAAACGGGCAACCTTTTCTCTGTAATTCCGTGATCGGTCTCATGCCCCATCTCGCGCGTACGCGAGAAAAGTTACGTGAATTTTCGGGCTGGATCAAATGGCCCCAGATTATTGCACAGACTTTTTCTCTTATGCGCAAATATCCGCGGCTGCATATCCGATGCGCAGTCAATGGGGAAATACGCCGATTTCGTACCCGTACGATGATCGTGTCCAATAACCTGCTCAGCGATACGCAAGGACTGGTGCCCGAACGAGAAACATTGAGCGCGGGCAAGCTCGGGATCTATGTGGTTCACGAAACTTCCCGCTGGGTGCTGTTTCGTATCGTTGCCCGAATGATGTCAGGGAGCTGGCAGGGCGATACATCGCTCGAAATTATTTCCGCGTCTTCCACTGTGCTATCGCTCAATCGCCCCCGGCCCCTGACGGTCATGAACGATGGCGAACCGGTACAATTACAGACGCCGCTTCATTACACTATTCATCCTCAAGCTCTGCGCGTATTGAGCCCGGGAGTACGCAGCTCATGATCCGTATCGCGCATATTTCGGATTTGCATTTCGGTCGCGAAATTCCCGAAGTGGTCGAAAGCCTGGTCAAAGAACTTGATACAATGCATCCCGATTTGATCGCGGTATCCGGCGACCTTACCCAGCGCGCACGGGTGAGCGAATTTCAGAGCGCGCACCGTTTTTTCGAGCGCTTGCCGCAACCATTACTGATCGTGCCGGGAAATCACGATGTGCCCGATTATCCCGTCATGCGTTTTGCTTCTCCCTGGAGCCGCTGGAAACGCTGGCTTTCCACCGATCTGGAACCCATCGTCGAAGGAAGTCGGTATTGCGCAGTCGGGATTAACAGCGCGCGCCGTTGGGGACCCTATCTCGATTGGTCGCGCGGCAGGATCAATCTCGCTCAGATACGCCGCGCCGAACAGGTTTTTTCTCAAAACGTCAAAGATCTGCATATCGTTGTCGCGCATCATCCATTTTTATTGACCCCGGCGGGTGCCGGCAGACATGCGATAGCGCGCGCAGAAATTGCATTGCCGCGCTGGTTCCGGGCAAAAGTTGACCTGATATTGGGCGGCCACGTGCATCTGGCGTATTCAGGCGTTGTTGACGGCATTGTCGTCGCTCAAACTGGCACTACGTTATCGAGCAGGCTTAAAGGAGAACCGAATAGTTACAACAGGATACGCGCAGAAAACGATATGCTGGAAATCGACAATATGATCTGGAGCGACAATCAGTTTGTTTGTCAGGGCACTGCCAGATATCGTAAAACAGAAGGCGCATGGTTTATGGACTGAATGCGCTGGGGGGGATTACCGCGCAAGATCCTAAGAAAGTTGCACCGGGGAAGTTGGACGCTGAGTCTAGATATGGAAAGCAATTGCTGAATCTTTTGGTGGATGACATCAGGGTTGATGGTAAACAGGCAACTGTGCGGGATAGCTATGCGTCGCTTGATCTTGCCGTTGATGAAA
>JAJYPZ010000293.1 GCA_021794855.1 Pseudomonadota bacterium
CGTCAAACACTCCGTTAAAGGGCAGACGGCGCTGATGGCGCTGGAGCAATTGCACAATGCGGCAACACTGATACGCAGCCATCACGAACGTTTTGACGGACTGGGTTTTCCGGACAAGCTGGCCGGTCTCGCCATCCCGCTTGGAGCGCGCATCCTGGCGCTGGCGAACGATTACGACGCTGTTCAGCTCGGTTCGATTCTCAATCGACATTTGACGCAAACCGAAGCGACTGCCTTTATTTCAGAAGGGCGCGGCAACCGGTACGATCCGGCGGTAGTCGATGCGTTTCTGGGCGTCATCAAACAAGAACGCGAAGTGCCTGAGCCGACTGCCGGCATTCAAATCGAATCCGGACAATTAAAACCCGGAATGGTGCTGGCCGGGGATTTGATCGCACGTAACGGCAACTTGCTGTTGTCGAAGGATTATGTGCTCGATACGTTACTGATTAATCAAATCAGGAATTTCGAGCAGATTGAGCGGGAACGGTTTTCTATTCGGATTTATGTAAAAAAAGGAAATTAGCCCTGCTCCGTATGCAGTAGGGCTTGTTGAGCAGGCAGGACGTCGCGCTCCAGCGACTGGCTGTCGAAAACCCCGGTTTGGCAAAGGTGAACTGGGGCTCCGACGGCTCGGTCATAATCGACGACCTGCTTTGATTCCTGCAGGCGCAATGGGAACCGAAGTTTATTTTTTGGCTGCGTTTTTGCTGTTAATGTATTGTTCTACCGCCGATTTGGTGAGGGCGCCTAACTGATAAGCGACAATCTGGCCAGAAGGATTAAAGAGATACGAGGTCGGCAAGCCCTGTATTTCGCCGACCTGGGCCGCCAGATCGGAAGTGCCGAGTACGATGGGGTAATTGATATGCATGCTGCGGGCGAAGCTTATGACTTGTTTCGGGTCGCGATAGTCCATGGCTACCCCGATAACGGCAAGCCGGGTTTTACCGTAAGTGCTCTGGAGGGAAATCAGGTCGGGAATTTCTTTCAGGCAGGGCGGGCACCAGGTAGCCCAGAAATTCACCAGTACCCATTTGCCTTTGTACGAAGCCAGATCCTGCTTGTGTCCCTGTACATCGGTAAAAGTGAACGCCCAGGCCGAAGCCGTAAATAATGACAGCGCAATAAAACTTACGATACGATTCCGCATAAATAACTCCTGAAATCCGGACGTATCCATTGAATGCCGCCCGGATTATTTTCTGGTGACTGATATAAAGAATGCGTATTTTACCCCAGTCTATCGACTTTTTTTACGATTCAACTGCCGTTTCTAGGATAATAGAGGTTTTATCAGCATTTTATCTGCCATGACCGACTATCGTATAGAAAAGGACAGCCTAGGCGAACTCAAAGTTCCCGCCGAAGCCTGGTATGGAATACAAACCGCGCGCGCTGTCGCGAATTTTGATATTTCGGGCCGTAAACCCGATTCCGATTTCATCCGCGCTCACGTTCGGGTCAAACTTGCCGCAGCACGCGCCAATACACAGCCGGGCTGGCTTGCTGCCGACGAGAGCGACGCTATTGTTAATGCCTGCCTGCGCATTTTAAGCGGCGAATTCCACGATCAGTTTGTGGTTGACCGGTTTCAGGCCGGGGCCGGCACCAGCCATAACATGAACAGCAACGAAGTCATCGCCAATATCGCCAATGTGGCGCTGGGCGGTCGCAAGGGCGAGTATTCGCCGGTGCATCCCAACGATCACGTCAATATGGGACAGTCCACCAACGACACCATTCCGGCGGCGATACGGCTGGCATTACTGGCGAAATTGCCGCGATTGCTCGAAGCGGTCGAACGGATGGCCGAGCAATTCGACCGGCTGGCGGTACAAGAACACGATACCGTAAAAAGCGGACGCACGCATTTGCAGGACGCCGTGCCGACGACGATAGGGCGCGAATTTGCCGCGTATGGCTGGATTTTGCGCCGCTGCGCCAGGCAAGTGTCCGAGGTGCGTCCGCTTTTGTGCGCGACGGGGTTGGGCGGTTCTGCTGCCGGTACCGGTCTGAATACGTCGCCCGACTATCCGCAACGCGTCGCACGCGAATTAAGCGAACTGACGGCTGAAAATATCACGGTGGGCGATCTTGTCGCGCAGATGCAATCGGTATTCGATTTGCAGGCCTTGTCGGCGGCGATACGCGGGTTGGCGCTGGAACTGACCCGGATAGCCAACGATTTGCGCTTGCTCGCTTCCGGTCCGCGCACCGGTCTGGGCGAAATCACCTTGCCGGCCGTACAGCCGGGATCGTCGATCATGCCCGGCAAAGTGAATCCGGTGATGTTCGAAATGCTGAACCAGGTCTGTTATCAGGTATTGGGCCAGGATGCCGCCGTCGCATTTATGACGCAGGCCGGGCAACTGGAACTGAACGTGATGATGCCGGCGCTGGGTTCGGCATTATTCGACGCTATGGACTGGCTGACCAATGCGATCCGCGCGGCGACGGATAAAAATCTCAAGGGACTGATCGTCAACCGTGACCGGTGCGAGCGATTTATACACGACAGCGTAGGATTGGCGACCTTACTGAACACGCGCATCGGTTATGCCCGCGCTGCGGAAATAGCCAAGGAATCGACCGCCAGCGGCAAACCGGTCAGAGAAATCGTCGCCGCCAGCGGTCTGATGAGCGAAACCGAGTTTAATCAACTGGTCCTGGCAGCCGCACATGGCATCGATGCCTAGGAGCCTGTCGGACTTAAAGGAAATCGGCTGCAAATCCGCCTGACCTCCA
>JAJYPZ010000294.1 GCA_021794855.1 Pseudomonadota bacterium
CGCCCGGCGACAGCGGCGTGATCCAGGGTGCGCGGGCGCTCGCCGTATTCGGCGATTCGGTCACCACCGATCATATCAGTCCCGCCGGGTCGATCAAGGCCGATACACCGGCGGGCAAGTTTCTGCAGGAGCATGGCGTCGCCAAAGCCGATTTCAACAGTTACGGAGCGCGTCGCGGCAATCATGAAATCATGATGCGCGGCACGTTTGCCAACGTCCGGATCAAGAACCGGATGCTGCCCGGCAGCGAAGGCGGCGTCACCCGGCATCAGCCCGACGGCGAGGAAATGGCGATCTACGACGCCGCCATGCGCTATCAGGCCGAACATACGCCGCTGATGATTTTTGCCGGAGAGGAATACGGCACCGGTTCGTCTCGCGACTGGGCGGCGAAAGGCACGCGCCTGCTCGGCATCAAAGCGGTGATTGCAAAAAGTTTCGAGCGCATCCATCGCGCCAATCTGATCGGCATGGGCGTGCTGGCCTGCCAGTTCAAGGACGGCGTCGGCGCCGATACCTTACGGCTCGACGGCAGCGAGAGCTTCGACCTGCTGGGCCTGGAAAACGGCATAACGCCGCAGCAGGATGTGCAACTGGTCATTCATCGGCAGAACGGGACAAACGAAACGATTGCAGTCCGGCTGCGCATCGACACGCCCATCGAAGTCGATTATTACCGACAAGGCGGCATACTGCCTTATGTGCTCGCGCAACTGACGAAAACCTCCGCCGATGTCTGATGCCAAGGATCCGCGCTCGTTTTTCGCTGCCGAACGTACGCTGCTGGCGTGGAGTCGCACCAGTCTGACGCTGATGGCGTTCGGCTTCGTCGTCGAACGCTTCGGCATTTTTCTGCATATGCTGGCGCAGAAATCGCAAACCGACATGAAACAGGGGCCTTCGTTCTGGCTCGGCCTGGGGTTTATTTTACTGGGCGCGACCATGGCGGTTCTGGCGGTCGTCCAGTATAAAAAAATCTTCGCCACCTTCGAACCGAAGGAAATACCCACCGGCTACTGGACCAATCTCTCGATCTATACCACGCTCGCACTGGCATTCCTCGGTTTTGCCATGGCGGCTTATTTAATCATCGACCTCAAATAAACGCTCCCCATTCCCCATGACCCGCAAAATCCTCATTACATCCGCCCTGCCCTACGCCAACGGCGCCATCCACCTCGGGCATTTGCTCGAACATATCCAGACCGATATCTGGGTGCGCTTCCAGAAAATGCGCGGCCACGAATGCTATTACATTTGCGCCGACGACACGCACGGCACGCCCATCATGCTGCGCGCGGAAAGCGAAGGCATCACGCCGGAAGCGCTTATCGCCCGCGTTCACGACGAGCATTTGCGCGACTTCAGCGGATTTCATGTCGCCTACGATAACTATCATTCCACCCATGCCGCCGAAAACCGGGCAATAGTCGATGAAGTGTATTTGAAGCTGCGCGACGCCGGCTTCATAGAACGCAAAACCATCGCCCAGTATTACGACACCGCCAAGGAAATGTTCCTGCCCGACCGTTTCATCAAGGGCCAATGCCCCAAATGCGGCGCGCTGGATCAATACGGCGACAGTTGCGAAGTGTGCGGCGCGACCTACTCGCCCACCGACCTGATCAATCCGGTTTCCGCCATGTCCGGTACGCCGCCGGTGCATAGGGAGTCCGAGCATTATTTCTTCAAATTGAGCGACTGCGAAGCGTTCCTGCGCAACTGGACTCGCTCGGGCACTTTGCAGCGCGAAGCGGCCAACAAGCTCGACGAATGGTTTTCGGCAGGGCTGCAAAATTGGGATATATCGCGCGACGCGCCGTACTTCGGCTTCGAAATTCCCGATGCGCCGAATAAATTTTTCTACGTCTGGCTCGATGCGCCTATCGGCTATATGGGAAGTTTCCGCAATCTGGCCGACCGCATCAATCTGGATTACGACGCCTGGTGGCGCGCCGGCAGCGATACCGAGCTGTATCATTTCATCGGCAAGGACATTCTTTATTTTCATGCGCTGTTCTGGCCGGCCATGCTCGAGGCGGCCGGTTACCGCAAGCCGAACGGCATTTTCGCGCACGGCTTCCTGACCGTGAACGGAGCGAAAATGTCGAAATCGCGCGGCACCTTCATCACCGCCGAGAGCTATCTCGCCAGCGGGCTGAATCCCGAATGGCTGCGCTATTATTTTGCCAGCAAGATTAACGGCAGCATGGAAGACATCGACCTGAGCTTCGACGACTTCATCGCCCGGGTAAACAGCGATTTGATCGGCAAATACATCAATATCGCCAGCCGCACGGCCGGGTTTATCAGTAAACGCTACGACGGCAAGCTCGCTGCCGCTGCCCCGTCACACTTGCTCGACAGCGTAGCAAAGGCGGCCGACTCGATTGCCGAATGCTACGAGAATCTCGATTACGGGCGCGCCTTGCGCGAAGTCATGCACCTGACCGATACGGCGAACCAGTACGTCAACGACCACAAACCGTGGGAGCTGGCAAAACAACCGGGCCAGGAGGCCTTGCTGCACGAGGTCTGCAGCGTCAGCCTGAATCTGTTCCGCCTGCTCACCGTCTACCTCAAACCGGTATTGCCCAAGCTTGCGGCCGACGTCGAGCAGTTCCTCGATATTCCGCCTTTGTCGTGGGCCGATGCCGCGACGCTGTTGTCCGATCATGCCATCAATCCGTACCGGCATCTGATGACGCGCGTCGAGCAGCAGCAAATCGATACCGTGATCGCCGCCA
>JAJYPZ010000295.1 GCA_021794855.1 Pseudomonadota bacterium
TATGCATAAATGAACGCAGGCCGTATTATTGAGCGTAAGCGGTTACAATGTGTGTTTGTAATCCATGCGCTTATTATGACAGAATCCGTACGGCTGGCTAAACGACTCGCCGAAATACTCGCCTGTTCGCGTCGCGAAGCCGAACTCTATATCGAAGGCGGCTGGGTAAGCGTCGACGACGCAGTGGTCGAAACGCCGGGCAGCCGGGTAGCGCCCGGGCAGCGGATCGTCCTGGCGGCGGACGCCAATCTGGAACTCGCCGGTCCCGTGACCGTACTCTGGCATCAGCCCGCCGATGTAGAGACGGCGACAGAAGAGGGCAATCATGCCGAGGCGGCGCGGCGGGCGATCGTTGCGACATCGCAGTCTGCCGAGGATGTTTCGGGCATGGTTCTATTGCAGCGGCACTTGCGCGGTTCGCGGATGCTCTTGCCGCTCGTCGATGGCGGCAGCGGTCTCGCAGTATTCAGCCAGGACGAGCGCATCGTGCGCAAGCTGCTCGAAGACGCCAATAAAATCGAGCAGGAATATGTGGTGGAAGTCGGCGGCGAGCCGGTACGCAACGGTTTGGCGCTGCTCAATCACGGGCTGAGCTGGAACGGCAAGCCCCTGCCGCCGGGCAAGGTGAGCTGGCAAAACGAAACGCGGCTGCGTTTCGCGCTCAAAGGCGTTCAACCCGGCCAAATCCGCGGAATGTGCGCCCAAGTCGGTCTGACCGTAACGGCCATGCGGCGTATCCGGATCGGGCGCGTATCGATGGGGCGACTGTTACCGGACACCTGGCGATATTTATTGCCGGACGAACGGTTCTGAAGGCGGCACTGTGCCTGGTTCGATCTGTTTTCGGCTTAATGCGGCAAAAACCGGTTCTAATATTGTTTGTATTAACAACGGGCGGTCCGATGCCGTTTGCAGGATGATTTCAAGATTATGTTAAGTTATCGCCACGCTTTTCATGCCGGCAATCATGCCGACGTGCTCAAACATGTTATCGAATTGCAATTGCTGCAATATCTCAATCTTAAAGATAAGCCTTACTGGATGATCGATACTCATGCCGGTGCGGGTTTATACGCGCTGGATCAGGGTTATGCCGTCAAAAATGCCGAATACGCCGACGGTATCGCGCGCTTGTGGCAGCGCGACGATTTGCCCGGCCCGCTGGCCGATTACGTGGCTGCGGTGCGCGAACTGAATCCGGACGGGGCGCTCAGAGTGTATCCCGGCTCGCCCTGGCTCGCGATGCAGTATATGCGTCAGCAGGATCAATTGCGGCTGTTCGAATTGCATCCGGCCGATAGCTCGTTGTTGCGGCAAAATGTTCCGGCGACCAACCGGCGGGTCAGAATCGACGTTGCGGATGGTTTTTCCGGACTGAAAGCCTTGTTGCCGCCGCCCTCGCGCCGGGGTTTGGTGCTGATCGATCCGCCGTACGAAGACAAGCAGGATTATCAGCGCGTGTCCGTCGTTTTGCGCGACGCGCTGCAGCGTTTTGAAACCGGGATTTACGCCGTATGGTATCCCTTGCTGCAACGGCGGGAATCGCAGCTTTTCGCGGAAAGTCTTAAGCGCTTGCCGGTACAAAACTGGCTGAATGTTAGCCTGACCGTGCATCGTCCCGCCGCCGACGGCTTCGGCATGCACGGCAGCGGCATGTTCATTATCAATCCGCCGTGGACTTTGCCTGCTTTATTGCGCACCGTGATGCCGTATCTGGTTGACGTAACGGGACAGGATGCAGGTGCGCTGTATAAGCTGGAGAAAAGCAGCTAGCTGATAGGTGTTTATCTTACTCCTGGCAAAGGCGGTAAAATAATTATTTTCGTTGAATCAATAATAATTGTCTTTAATATCAATTATTTCAATGTGCGCACGTTAACGTGTCACTAATATTTAATCTGGCTGTAACCTGTGGAACTTATGATGTTCTTTGGGCAGATTGTAGTCGTCGGTCTGTATAAATTTGGATGGGTTTGCCCAGGGAGCGCAATCAGGCGGAGCAACCATTAAATCAACCTTTGAATAATCGCAAGGAGTTTCCAGATGAACATACATTGCAAGCCGAAATTATCGGTATTGGCGTTAAGCCTGGCATTAATCTGCCAGGCCGGCGTGGCGCTGGCCGCAGACGATGCCCATGATGCCGATAATAACCATCAACAGGGGAAAACCCGTACTCCTATCGAGCACGTAATCGTGATCATAGGCGAAAACCATACCTTCGACAATGTGTTCGGCGGCTATCAGCCGCGCCCGGGTCAGACGATAAAAAATCTGTTGAGCGAGGGCATCATCAACGCAGACGGCACTCCCGGACCGAATTTCGCCAAGGCTGTGCAACAGCAGGCATCCGATCCGCACCGTTACCAACTCAATCCGGCTCAGACCGGTCCGTATGCGACATTGCCTCAGCCGCAGACCACCTATGCCTTCGGACAGCCGCCCTATACCGCGGACGAGCGCTTCCCCGCCAATCTGCCGAACGGGCCGTTCCAGATCAGCAAATACGTGCCTTACAATTCTCCCGATGCGTATACCGGCGATCCTACCCATCGTTTTTTCCAGATGTGGCAGCAAACCAATATGGAAAAAAAGGATTTATTCGTCTGGGTAGACCGCACGGTAGGGATCGGGCCGCAAAATACGCCGCCTGCGCCCGCGCCGGGAACGCCGACGCCGACAAATTCCTATCAGGGTGGCGAAGAGATGGGATTCTTTAATATGTCTGCGGGCGATGAACCGGTAT
>JAJYPZ010000296.1 GCA_021794855.1 Pseudomonadota bacterium
TCCCGAATACACCGTGTCATCGCCCATATTCGCTCCGTTATTGATTCCGGATATCACCATGTCGGGCAATTCGGCCAGCAGACCGGTCACGGCAAGATGCACGCAATCGGTCGGCGTGCCGTTGACGTAATAGAAACCGGACTGGGCTTGCCGCACCATGAGAGGCCGGTCCAGCGTAAGCGAATTGCTGGCCCCGCTGCGATCTCGCTCCGGCGCGACGACGGTTATGTCGGCAATGCCGGATAAAGTTGCTGCTAATATCGCGAGTCCCGGAGCAAAGTAACCGTCATCATTACTTAATAAAATACGCATATCAGGATGACCGCTCTAACTCCAAAGATAACTGTGCATTATTATAACCGGCCTCATTATAACCGGAATCGAAACCGGTTAAAACGAAGTGCGGGAGAACGTCAAGCATTCTGGTTCCACACCGGTCGACCCGCTAACGCAAGCAATCATTTCCGGATATCGCATGAATGGATGAAACAGATTTTATAAAAACAATTTTACACTAAAAATGCGCATCGCATGAAAACAGGGCTGCGGCCTGAAAATTTCGCTTTCCGGTCTCTTTTTTTGCTGATCGTTTTACGACTATATCTCATCCGGCCCATCATTAAATTGCAAAATTCTAATATGCATCCAAAAAATCAAACAGATACCTCATAAATCCGTCACTACAAAAAAAACGATTTGATTTATCGAACATTGTGGTTTTAACGCTACAGTTTATGAAATTTTTATTACAAATCAAGTTTGCAATATGGTTTATTTATACTGTGCGAAAGTTTGCCGGCAAGGAGGCGCTTTTGCATCTTTAATCAGGGTGTTTTTATTTGTTTTATTTGATATTTTAAGGGGATATTTTGTGATCAAGCAATCATTTACTCGCTCCAAAATAAGCGTGCTGATAGCAGCTTGTTTGACGGCTGGCGCAACACCGGCATTTGCGGACGATAACAGCGGCCAGATGCAGCAGATGCAGCAGCAGATCCAGACGCTGGAACAGCGTTTGGAACAGATGCAGGCTCAGCAACAAAAAGACCAGCAGGTTCAGCAGGCTACCCAGCAAAAGATTGACCAGACTTCCGCACCGGCTCAAGTCGTCCCGCAGGGATATCTGGGCAACAACCCCGGCAACATGCAAGGCAACCAAACCGCATTCCGGCTCGGCGGCGTCAACGTACAGCTGGGCGGCTTCCTCGCATCGGAAACCGCGTATCGCAGCCGCAGCCTGCAGTCCGACATCGGCTCGCCCTTTAACCAGATTCCCTTTGCTCCGGCCAACCCCGGTTCCGTCAACGCCATGAGCAACCGGTATAACCAGTCCGAATTCCGCGGTACGGAGCGGCAGTCCCGCTTCTCGCTGCTGGTTGACGGCAATGTCGATCCCGATACCATCATCAGCGGCTACTACGAGCTGGACTTTCTGGGCGCCGCCCCGACCGCCAACGCCAACGAAAGCAATTCTTACCAGCCACGTACCCGCCACGTCTACGCCAACATCGACTGGATGGCCAGCGGCTGGCATGTGCTGGCAGGCCAGACCTGGTCGCTGGCAACTTTGAACACGCACGGAATTACGCCGCGCATGGAAGAGATACCGTTGACCATAGACGCACAATACGTACCGGGTTTCACCTGGGCGCGCCAGTGGCAGTTCCGCGTCGTCAAGGACTGGGACAAGAAATGGTGGGCGGCCATATCGTTTGAAAATTCGCAGAACAATGGTGTGGCCGGTGTACCGGATGGCACGACCAATGTATTTCAGGCAGTACCACCCGGCGGGTCTCTGTTTGCCGGGGCGCCGATGTCAGTCAATCATTACCCAGACATCATCGCCAAGCTGGCTGCAGAAACCGACCTGGGCCATTACGAAGTTTACGACCTGGCGCGTAATTTCCAGAGCGTATACGGTGCCAGCCTAACGGCGACCGGTAGCCAGCAAAGTACCTGGAGCAATGCGGTCGGCGTAGGCGCAGTGATTCCTCTGATCCCCAAACAGCTGGAACTGTCTTTCAGCGGTTTGTTCGGTAACGGCATCGGCCGTTACGGCACCGTCGGTCTGCCTGACGCGGATTTCAATCCTAACGGCAGCCTGAACCCGCTCAAGGGCAGTCAAATGCTGGGCGGCATAATCTGGCATACCAACCCCACCCTGGACATCTACGGCAACATCGGTCAGGAGCAGATCGATTCCAATACCTACAGTTCCGGCGGCACCATGTATGGCTACGGCAACAATGTAGGCGGAATTACCCAGTACTCTCCTTTCCTGAACAAAGTCAGCCAGGAAACAGTCGGTTTCTGGTGGAGCTTCTACAAGGGCAGCTACGGTGCAGCCAAGCTGGGCGGTCAATTCTCCCATACTCTGGTTACCGGATTCCAGACGGCCGCTGCCGGCGTAACTCCGACCAGTACGGACAACATGGTATTCACCAGTATCCGTTACTTCCCGTTCTGATTTAGCCAAAAGCCGAATCCGAACTTGACCGCATCCTGGTTTTCAGGATGCGGTTTTATTTTTATGCTCAGTTTGCTTGTATAAATTCCGCTTCTCAGGCGATAATTGCGCACAAAAATAATAAATCAATTTATATATCTGCCGAATGCTGCTCCGGGATCGACGCGACCAATCAGGCACACAGCCATGCATGGATGGATGTTCCGTTTCTTTATGCTCTCGCCGCAGCGTTATTGCCAGATTACAAGCCGAACTTTCCCTGCGGATGTCGATGTT
>JAJYPZ010000297.1 GCA_021794855.1 Pseudomonadota bacterium
GATATGCTGGTAAAAGGCCGGGCGACGCTGGAAGATTGCTGGACGACGCCGGGCTTGGTGCGCGGTATGGATACCTTGTTCGCGCAGATTGCCGGACAATTCCATGAGGTCGAAGCGCGCTCGCTGAAGATTGCGCAATTGCTTGAAACCGCTTATTTGCGTTTTCATGAAGAGCATCATTTCCCTTTATTGAACCCGCCTCGGCTCAGCATGGACAGCGGCGAGAAAAAGCTGGCGATATTGACGCAGGAGGTTGAGCAGTTCGGACGCGATCCGATGAATCTGATGCTGGAAAAACGTTTTATGGTGAAAAAATTCTATCTCGGTCTCGTCACCGAAGCCCGCGGCCTGTTCGTGCTGGCGAAAGCCGAGGCGAATAGCTGGTTGCGGCGCAGTCTGGATCCGGTCGTGATGCGCATACGCGACCATAAGCAGCAACTCGAAACGCGTATCGAAAATATCAGGCAAGTGCACGATAATCTGGATAATCTTCATACCCGAACGGCAGTCCTGCAGGAGCAGCTGGCGGCTCTGGAAATCCAGCAACGCGAAATCAATGCTATCGTTGAAGGATTGAACTGCATTCCGCCTGGCAGCCCGGCTAAAATCCATAACTGAGACCGCGCCGGCTGTAGCCGATTTCCTTTAAGTTCGACAGACTTCTAGATCAGGATAATATCGTATTGCTCCTGACTGTAGGCGCTCTCGACCTGCAACGATACCGGTTTGGCGATAAAGTCGCCCAGTTGCGCCAGATTTTGCGACTCTTCGTCGAGAAACAGATCGATGACAACCTGCGACGCCAGAATGCGGTACGCTTTGGCGTTGAACTGGCGCGCTTCGCGGACGATTTCGCGCAGAATTTCGTAGCAGATCGTCTTCGCGGTTTTGACTTCGCCACGACCTTGGCACATGGGACAAGGTTCGCAAAGGATGTGCGCCAGACTCTCGCGCGTGCGTTTTCGCGTCATCTCTATCAATCCCAGCGGCGAAAAATCATGGATGGACGTGCGCGTCGGATCGCGCGACAGGGCCTTTTTGAATTCCAGAAAGACTTCCTGCTGATGATCGCGGTTATCCATATCGATAAAATCGACGATAATCATGCCGCCGAGATTGCGCAAGCGCAACTGCCGGGCGATCGTTTGCGCGGCTTCGAGGTTGGTTTTGAAAATGGTGTCGTCGAAATTGCGCGCGCCGACGAAACCGCCGGTATTGACATCAATCGTCGTTAACGCTTCGGTCTGGTCGATAATCAGGTAGCCGCCGGATTTAAGTTCGACGCGGCGAGCCAGCGCTTTTTCTATCTCGGTTTCTATCGCGTACAGATCAAACAAAGGGCGTTCGGCTGCATAATGCTGCAATTTGCTGATCACGCCTTGCGTATATTTTTCTGCGAACTCCAGCATTTTTTGATGCGTTTCGCGCGAATCGACCAGAATGCGGACGGTTTCGTCGTTAGCGAAATCGCGCAACACCCGCAAGGCCAGATTAAGATCCTGATGCAGCAGGGTTTTGACCGCGGAAGTTTTGGCCCGATTCTGGATGTCCGCCCATAGCTTGCGCAGATAATCGACATCGGCCTGAAGCTCGCCGGTTCCCGCCTGCTCGGCCATGGTACGGATGATAAAGCCGCCGCCGTCGCCGTTGGGGACAATAAGCTGCAGTTTTTGCCGCAATTGTTCGCGTTCGGCTTCGTCGCCTATCTTTTGCGAGATGCCGATATGGGTATCCTGCGGCAGATAGACCAGAAATCTCCCCGCAAACGTAATCTGGGTCGACAGCCGAGCGCCTTTAGTGCCGATGGGATCTTTGACCACCTGCACCATGATGCCCTGGCCCTCGAACAGAATCTGCTCGATAGGACGCTCTTCTCCCGCATGCTGCCGTTCTTCCCAGATATCGGCGACATGCAGGAACGCCGCGCGCTCCAGCCCTATGTCGATAAACGCCGACTGCATGCCTGGTAATACCCGGCAGATCTTGCCGAAATAAATATTGCCGACCAGCCCGCGCTGACTGCTGCGTTCGATGTGCAATTCCTGCACGATGCCCAGATGCATGACCGCGACGCGGGTTTCCTGGGGTGTGACGTTGATCAGTATTTCTGCGCTCATGATTGTATTTTAACCAAAAATATAGGCAAACAAGTATGCGTAGCCGTTCGATGGCGCCACCCGGACAAGGTGGTGCGACTCTCAAACATTCATGTTAACAGCACCGATGTTAACAATGAAACAATTCCGAGTCGATTTACGTAAACAGGCTAATATAACCGCTGGTTTAATCGACATCGGTTTTTTTATTTACAGGCTTGCTGGACCTAAAAATAAAAGGAGTGAGTATTATGCATTTGAGTTTTCAGAACATAGCTACCATTACGGCAGCTATCTGTTTTGCACTTGCTGTCGTTTGGCTGCTGTTACCGCAACGATTGTTATCCATTTGGGGCGTTAATAACTACTCATATCCTGTCGGGCTGGTCAGCCGCCGCGGCGGCGCTCTTTTTCTTGGTATTGGTGTTATGTTCTTTCTAGCGCGTAACGCAGAGCTATCTCCGAGTTTTCAAATGGGATTACTAATATCGCGGTGAATCAATCCGGACATTTGCGGAGCACGACCTTGCAAATACCCGGCTTAATTGAGCGGAGCATCCGAAGCAGCAGAAAACGTATAATCGCCTGTCACCGGATCTTTGGAAACATCGACCGTCAGGACAGGA
>JAJYPZ010000298.1 GCA_021794855.1 Pseudomonadota bacterium
TCAGTATCTCATCGAACGCATAATGATAGAAGAGGCTTTATACCTGGAAAAAATGCGGGCTGACATAACCTTGAATTCGATCAGCGATGCCGTCATAGGCACCGATATTTCAGGCAATGTCAACTATCTTAACGCTGCCGCAGAACGCATAACGGGCTGGTCGCGAGATGAAGCGCGCGGCCGTCCTATCAACGACATCATGCACCTTGCCAACGCCACTACCCGACAACCGGCACGCAATCCGATAGAATTCGTCCTCAAACGTATCGAATCCACCGCTTTGTCTCCAGGTACGATTTTGATTGCGCGCGATGGCAGTCAAATTGCCATCGAAGATTCCGCCTCACCCATTTGCGATTCCAAAGGCAGAATCCGAGGCGCCGTAATCGTATTTCACGACATTTCGGCCGTGCAGGCCATGGCCGAAAAAATGACGCATCTGGTCCAGCACGATTTCCTGACCAATCTGCCTAACCGGGTATTGCTAAACGAGCGCATCGAGCAATCCTTTGAATTGGCCGAACAGTACCAGACCAAACTGGCGGTTATGGTGCTTGATCTCGATAATTTTAAAAATATCAACGATACGCTCGGTCGCATAATCGGCAATAAACTTCTCAAATCGGTGGCTCAACGATTATGTAATTGCGTGCGGAAAACCGATATGGTCAGTCGGGAATGCGGGAATCAGTTTGTCATCCTGATGACTGATTTCTACGATGTCGAGGACATCGCGATCATGGCCAGAAAAATCATTATCACTTTAACAACGCCTCATTCGATAAGCGGTTACGAAGTCTATGTCACGACCAATGTGGGGATCAGCATTTATCCATTTGATGCGCAAAGCGCAGAGGCATTGATTAAAACGGCGGATATCGCACGCCTTCACGCAAAAGAAAAAGGGCGTAACAATTTCCAGTTTTTCAAAAGCGACATGAATGTACGCGCACTTGAACGCCATTCTATAGAAACCGGTTTACGCTTTGCACTGGAACGCAACGAATTAATGCTGCATTATCAGCCCAAAGTCAACCTGAATACCGGTTTCATAACAGGTGCCGAGGCGCTGGTGCGATGGAACCATCCGGAATTAGGCATGATATTTCCCGGCCGATTTGTGTCCATTGCCGAAGAATGCAGCCTGATCGTGCCTATTGGACGCTGGATTCTGAAAGAAGCCTGCCAGCAGGCTCATATCTGGGAAGAAAACGGCTTGCATCCGGTTTCGATTGCGGTAAATATCTCTGCGCTGGAATTCAAATCCAAGGATTTTGTTGAAGATGTACAAAATATATTAAACGAAACCGGTTTATCGGCTCACAACCTGCAACTGGAAATTACCGAAAGCATATTAATGGCAAATACCGACGCCAGTATTTCGATATTGCATCGACTAAAGGATATGGGCGTGCAGTTGGCCATAGACGATTTCGGCACCGGATATTCCAGCTTGAGTTACCTGCAACAATTTCCGGTCGATATACTCAAAATTGACCAGTCTTTTGTACAGAACATTTCCACTTTTAAAGATAACGGCATTATCGTCAGCGCCGTCATCGCCATGGGCTCCAATCTCAATCAGCGAGTGATTGCCGAAGGTATAGAAGACCAGGAGCAAATGGATTTTCTGAAAAAACAGAAGTGCGAAGAAGGTCAGGGTTTTTTGTTTAGCGAAGCTTTGGCACCGGAAGAGTTCGCCACTTTATTGGCCAATGGCGTTTCTCTGGATCCCGCTTAAACCGGTATCAATACAAAGATTTCGGCAATTCTTGTGGCATCTTTAACCGGCTCATAATTAATACGCAGGTATCGGTATTCAGGCTTGCTCGCCGACAAACGCAAATCCGGTTTTATTCTGTTTCGCGATATACATAGCTCTGTCTGCCCTGTTTATCAATTCGTCTGCCGTAATGCCGTCAACCGGAAATAGCGATATACCGATACTCAGGTCTATATTCAAGCGCAAGCAGTCTTCTTCCTTATTTATTTCACAGCTTTGCCCTACCGCATCGATAATTTTCTGAGCGATGGTCGATGCATCCTGCCTACTTCTCAGCTCCATCAACAGATACAGAAACTCATCCCCGCCGTGACGGCTGACGGTATCGTCATCGCGCGTCATCGCCTTCAACCGGCTAGCGACCATTTTCAATACCTTGTCGCCCACTTCATGCCCATGCAGATCATTGATGGCTTTAAACCCGTTAAGGTCCATAAACAGAACGGCAAGTAGCCAGCCATGCCGGCCAGCCTGCGCCAGTCCATGTTCGAGTCTGTCGTTAAACAGGACACGGTTCGGCAGCGAAGTCAAAGGATCGTGAAATGCAGCATGACGCGAAGCTTCTTCCTGTTTTTTTACCGCGATCAGCTGATGTTCTAGGATTTCGCGTTCTTTCACTTCATGTTCAAGCGCTTCGTTCATCGTCGCCAGATCGCCGGCACATTCCTGCACTTTGCTTGCGACGCTTTCGCTCTGTTGCAGCGCATTTTCCATTCTAGGCTGCTTCTGCTGATTACCGATCTCTTTTTTCAATACAGTGTTGATTACAGTGAGATCTTCAGCGCAGGTTTCAACTGCTTCCTTGATCCGCTCGCTTTTATCGATTACGCTGACCAAAGAAGCTACGACAGAAGAAGTTTTAGGCATACAGGAATCTACTGTCATCATTTTCTCTTTACAATATAGTTGGG
>JAJYPZ010000299.1 GCA_021794855.1 Pseudomonadota bacterium
AGGATTGCGGAATTGCCGGCGAGACGCTAAACTGCGCCGGCAATTCCGTTATGTTCCTTTATTAGGCCAGTAGCTCAATTGGCAGAGTATCGGTCTCCAAAACCGAGGGTTGGGGGTTCGAGGCCCTCCTGGCCTGCCAAATTACGGGAGTGTGGCTGCCTCGCTGTCAAAGGCGAGGCTCACAAGCTTTAAATGACCGATAAGATCAGATTGCTGCTCGCCGCGCTGTTGGTGGTTGCGGGCATAGCCGGTTTTTATTATTTTGCCGAAAGTGCCGAGGTAATACGGCTGGCATCGATACTGGCCGGCTTTGCTGCCGCTGCGGCGGTGGTATGGTTTACCTCTGTCGGGCAACAGTTTGCAGGATTTTCGCAGGAAGCGCTGAAAGAGGCGCAGAAGGTGGTGTGGCCGACGCGCAAGGAGACCATACAGACGACTGCAATAGTATTTGTGTTTGTGGTGGTGATGGCCATGTTTTTATGGATGGTCGACGCGGGTTTGCTGTGGGCGGTTAAATGGCTGATGGGGCGGAGCGATACATGAGTAAACGCTGGTATGTAGTGCACGCCTATTCCGGATTTGAAAAAACGGTACAGCGTACCTTGCTCGAACGGATAGAGCGCGCGGGAATGCAGGAAATGTTTGGTCAGATCCTGGTGCCTGTTGAAGAAGTTGTGGAAATGAAGGGCGGTCAGAAATCCATATCCGAACGTAAATTTTTCCCCGGCTATGTACTGGTCGAGATGGAAATGAACGACGAGACCTGGCATCTGATCAAGGATACGCCTAAGGTTACCGGATTTGTCGGCGGTACCGCGATGAAACCTACGCCTATCAGCGTCAAGGAAGTCGACGCGATACTGCATCAGATCCAGGAAGGCGTCGAGAAGCCCAGACCCAAAGTGCTGTTTGAGGTGGGCGAGTCGGTGCGCGTCACGGATGGTCCGTTTAACGACTTTAACGGCAACGTGGAAGAAGTAAATTACGACAAGAGCAAATTGCGCGTGTCGGTGCTGATTTTCGGTCGCGCGACGCCGGTCGAACTGGATTTCAGTCAGGTAGAAAAAGCGTAGGAACGGCGTAAGGCCGGAATGTATGATTACGGGGAGAGATGGCGGGGTCGGGATATGAATCCCGGCATTGCTGCTTCGTTATTACCCATTTAAAGGAGTGTTTAAAGTGGCAAAGAAAATCGTTGGCTACGTAAAGCTGCAGGTCGCTGCCGGTAAAGCGAATCCAAGTCCTCCGATCGGTCCGGCGCTAGGCCAGCGCGGTCTCAATATCATGGAGTTCTGCAAAGCGTTCAACGCGCAGACCCAGGGTATGGAGCCCGGTCTGCCCATACCGGTCGTCATTACCGCTTATGCGGACAAGAGTTTTACTTTCGTACTGAAGACGCCTCCGGCGTCCATACTGATCAAAAAAGCAGCCGGCGTGCAAAAAGGCAGCCCGCGTCCCCATACCGACAAGGTGGGCAAGCTGACCCGTTCGCAAGCGGAAGATATCGCGCGCGCTAAAATGCCGGATCTGACCGCTGCCGATATGGACGCTGCAGTTAAAACCATCGCTGGCAGCGCACGCAGCATGGGCATAGAAGTGGAGGGTGCATAATGGCCAAGTCGTCAAAACGCCAGCAGGCGATCAAGGCAAAAATTGATCGCACCAAAATATATCCGGTAACGGACGCGTTGAATCTGATCAAAGAGACTGCAACCGCTAAATTCGACGAATCGATCGATATTGCCGTTAATCTCGGTATCGATGCGCGCAAATCGGATCAACTGGTGCGCGGATCGGTAGTATTGCCGCGCGGTACGGGCAAGACGGTGCGCGTTGCTGTGTTCGCCCAGGGCGAAGCGGCGAATGCGGCGCGCGCAGCAGGCGCGGACATTGTCGGTTTCGAAGATCTGGCTGCCGAGATCAAGGGCGGTCGCATGGATTTCGATGTGGTCATAGCGAGTCCGGATGCCATGCGCGTCGTCGGCCAGCTCGGTCAGGTACTGGGCCCGCGCGGTCTGATGCCTAACCCTAAAGTTGGTACGGTGACGATGGACGTAGCCGGTGCGGTACGCAATGCCCGCGCCGGACAGGTGCAATACCGTACGGATAAGGGCGGTATTGTGCAATGTACCATCGGCCGTGCTTCGTTTGAAGTCGATGCTTTGCGCGAAAATCTGGTCGCTTTGGTCGACGCGCTGAACAAGGCTCGTCCCGCCAGCGCAAAAGGCGTTTACATGAAGAAGGTCTCGGTATCAAGCACCATGGGTGCCGGTGTGCGGATTGATGGCGGCAGCCTTGCAAATTGATTGAACAAGGCCGTTCGGTTACGGCAAATGCTGTGGCCGGACGGCTGGCAAGAACTTTGGGCGGTCTGCACGGAAGTGCGGGCTGGTTATCAAAGACCGTTGGGGTTGGGCTGTTGATGATAATTGCAGTCGAACTTAATTCGGGATTTTTGTTGCGGTTTTAAAAATCCTGCCCAGCGTAGATGGCGTGCCCCGAAACAGGATCGGCTTTTGCACTATTGGTAGCTCCTGATGAAAGGTCGTCGATTCTCGGATTGCGCCGGTTTTATCGCCTGCGAAATTCGATGTTAATGGAAGGAGGTAAGACCTTGAGTCTGAATCTAGAGGAAAAGAAAGCGGTTGTAGCTGAGTTGAGCAGCGAACTGCTGAGTGCTCAAACCATC
>JAJYPZ010000300.1 GCA_021794855.1 Pseudomonadota bacterium
GCTCGAGTTCGCTTTTTTGCATGATCTGATGATCTCCAATCTTAATTTATTGGGCAAAATGCAGGATACGGGCGAGGCTTGACGCAATTGGTTTCCCCGCTCGCTGTTCGATAATGCCAGGGCCCAATCCCGTTCCAGCAATATTCTTTGCCACTCTTTCAGTAATGGCGCGGAATGAACGACGGTCGCCTGCAGCCAGCGATCGAGAATTCCCTGGGCGCGTTCAATTAATTGTGCATCTTGCCGCATCAAACCCACCGCCGCAGTATGCAACATTAAACTTTGATAGTCCTGTTCCCGATGATGAGCCATGCTTTTCCTTTTGATAATACGGAATTAGCGTTTAATATGGAAAGGCGGCGAACTTTGCTATATTGAGATTAACTTCACGTCAAATGAGGAATATTATGATAAGCAAACCGGCAAAAACACAAGTACCCATTCATGAACTGATTGCCCGGCGCTGGAGTCCGCGTGCCTTCGACGACCGCAGGAACGTGAGCCATGAGCAACTGCTCGCGTTGCTCGAAGCGGCTCGTTGGGCGCCGTCATGTTATGGCGACGAGCCTTGGCGTTACATGGTCTGGAACAAGCACAACGATTATGAGGCATGGCAGAGTGCGTTCGACTGTCTGACCGAAAGCAATCAGCAATGGGTCAGATTTGCGCCGTTGTTGCTGTTGGCAACTTCCGCTACGCATTTCAGGCATAACGGCAGCCCCAATCGCTGGGGGGCTTATGATACGGGTGCCGCCAGCGAAAATATCTGTTTGCAGGCCGCGGCGATGGGACTACATGCCCATCAGATGGGCGGCTTCAATGCCGACAAAATCCAGAAAGCGTTCAGTATCCCGGCAGAATATCAGTGTATGGCGATGATTGCCATCGGTTATCAGGCCGAGCCAGGTATGCTGGACGAGACGATGACTGAGCGCGAATTGGCCGAGCGCAAGCGTGAACCTCTGGCGACACGATTTTTTGCGAATGCGTGGGGCATGGGTATTACGAGCAGCATGAACGGTCCGTGACCGTATGTTTGGCACCGATTATCCTGTACTTCAGAGATAAATCGCACAAGAGCCGCTCGTTTTCCTTGGGCGCGAGGTATGGCCAGCCGGAGTCGGCACTGCTTACGCATTGGACAGAACAGGCAGTATGCCGTAAAATGACAGAATTCTTGCAAAAGCGGGCGCGGTGCGAACCATGCCCGCTTCTTTGTATAAGCCTCAGGCGCCGTGTGATTGAGCGATTGCAACAGATTGGCTCGATCCGGCAGGGCCTTGGGCAACCTAACGAGTCCTAACACCGGAGTTATTCCTTGTCGCATGTTCAATCCGCTATCCTGGTGCTTGCCGACGGTTCGATTTTTCGCGGTACGGCTATCGGCGCAACCGGCGCAACCGTCGGCGAGGTAGTATTTAATACTGCCATGTCCGGTTACCAGGAGATATTGAGCGACCCCTCTTACGCTCGTCAGATTGTCGCGTTAACTTATCCGCATATCGGCAATACCGGGGTTAATAGCGAGGATTGCGAATCCTGCCGGATCCACGCTGCCGGCCTGATAATCCGCGATTTGCCGCTGCTGGCAAGCAATTTTCGCTCACTGCGCAGTCTGGGGGAGTTTCTTTTAGCGCATGGTCTGGTCGCTATTGCCGATATCGATACGCGGCGTTTGACACGCTTGTTGCGGGAAAAGGGTGCTTTGGCCGGCTGTATTATGGCGGGCGATGTCGACGAAGAGGAAGCGTTGCGCCTGGCGCGCGGTTTTCCCGGATTGGCGGGAATGGATCTGGCCAGGGTGGTTTCCGCCCAGTCGCCGTATGTCTGGACCGAGGGCGCCTGGCGACTTGGAGCCGGATTTAATGAGCCAGCTTCGATGCCTTTTCATGTCGTCGCCTACGATTACGGGATTAAACGCAACATTCTGCGCATGCTGGCGGATCGCGGTTGCAAAATTACCGTCCTGCCAGCGCAGGCCAGCGCTAAAGAGGCGTTGGCGCTTAAACCGGACGGTATCTTTTTATCCAACGGCCCCGGCGATCCGGAACCGTGCGATTACGCGATTGCGGCAATCGGAGAGTTGCTGGAAACCGGCGTACCCATGTTCGGGATTTGTCTCGGGCATCAGTTGCTGGCGCTGGCTTCCGGGGCTAAAACCGTGAAAATGAAATTCGGTCATCACGGCGCGAATCATCCGGTCAAGGATCTGGATAGCGGACGGGTAATTATCAGCAGCCAGAATCACGGTTTTGCGGTCGATGCCGCAAGTTTGCCGGAGAATCTGCAAGCGACTCATGTATCGCTGTTTGACGGTTCCCTGCAGGGAATCAGGCGGACCGATGCGCCGGTGTTCAGTTTTCAGGGGCATCCGGAAGCCGCTCCCGGGCCGCAGGATCTGGATTATTTGTTCGATCGTTTCGTCGGTCTGATGCAGGCCCGGTAACCCGATTTATTGAAAGTCGCGCGTTGTGCGCCGATTTGCCGTTTTTATAGCCCAAAACCATGTCCAAGCGTACAGATATACACAGCATATTAATCATCGGTGCAGGTCCTATCGTTATCGGGCAGGCTTGTGAATTCGATTATTCCGGCGCGCAAGCCTGCAAGGCGTTGCGCGAGGAAGGTTATAAAATCATCCTGGTCAACTCCAACCCCGCGACGATCATGACCGATCC
>JAJYPZ010000012.1 GCA_021794855.1 Pseudomonadota bacterium
TTCGACTTTAGCCGAGAAAACCACCGCACCGACGCCGGTAGTTACGCCGCAGCCGATATAACAGGCTTTGTCGAACGGCGCATCGGAACGTATCTTTGCCAGAGCGATTTCCGGTACGACGATGTAATTCGAGAACGTCGAGGTGCCCATGTAATGAAAAATCGGTTTGCCGTCGATGGAAAACCGTGAAGTCGCGTCGGGCATCAGACCGCGCCCCTGAGTGGAACGGATCGCCTGGCACAGGTTGGTCTTGCGCGACAGGCAGAATTTGCATTGGCGGCATTCGGGCGTGTAGAGCGGAATGACGTGATCGTCTTTTTTGAGCGACGTGACGCCCGGACCGATATCGACGACGATGCCTGCGCCCTCATGGCCGAGAATCGAGGGGAATATTCCTTCCGGATCGGCGCCGGACAAGGTGTAATAATCCGTATGGCAGATTCCCGTTGCTTTTATTTCGACTAATACTTCGCCGGCCTTCGGCCCTTCCAGGTCGACTTCTTCGATAGTCAACGGCGAATTGGATTTCCAGGCGATAGCGGCTTTCGTTTTCATTTACGGATTCCGTGCAAAATATTGAATGAATATTGTGGCAGAAATTGCGGAGCGAAGTAACCCGCCAGTTGCAAGTTTTGGGTAGATAACGGGTTATCGGCTTAAACAGAGATAGCGCTGATGTCGGGTCTGCTGGAAGGAAATCGCTGGATCAAATTCAGGAGACGATGCAGGTATGAATTGCGTTACTATTACGCTGCGATACAAACCCTTCCCGGAAAGCAATTGGCCATGAGTATTGAAATACTGAAAATCCGATGTTCAAGTCGATAAATTTTCTCCAGCAGCGAATAAGGCAACTTAACGTACACCATCGCATCGGGTTGTCCGGGTTGGGCGGCGCGATCGTTTTTGTACTGCTATTCTCCGTCACCCAGCCCGAAACGCTGGCTATTTCTGTCTGGGATGTGGTGGCGGGTATCTATCTGCTGCTCGCGTGGATTACGATGGCGGGTGCGGACGTGGAAATTACGCGCACTCATACCGATAAAGGGCAGAGCAACAGAGCGATTTTACTGCTCGTGCTGGGCGCAGCATCCATTAGCATTGCAGCGCTGGCGTTTATGTACAAAAGCGGGCATGGTCTGCCGCTCTGGCAGAAAATCGTGCATTTGGCGCTTTCGTTAGTTGCGCTGGGGTTTTCCTGGCTTCTGGTGCATACGCGCTTTGCTTTTCATTACGCGCATCGTTATTACGTCGGCGGCAGAGGAAATAATGCTTCGCAGAAGGGCGGTCTTAAATTTCCCGGAGATCGCGAACCCGATTACCTGGATTTCGCCTATTTTTCTTTTGTTATCGGCATGACTTCCCAGGTCTCGGATGTGGCGGTAACTTCCCGCATCATGCGCCGCCTGGCAATGGCGCACGGTTTGCTGTCGTTCGGCTTCAACGTGGCCGTACTGGCGCTGAGCGTAAATATTTTAGCCAGCCTGATCTGATTCCGTTTAAAACTTTGCGGACTGATTCGGTTCAGCGTATATCGCCGCCGGGCTTCCTTATCAGATTTACCGCCGCAGCGCGGTCGGTATGGCTGGTTCGCAATGTGAGCATCCGGTATGTCTGTGAAATCAACGCGAGCGGATACGAGACATTCAGCAGGTCCGCTATCATGCGCAGTTCGGCCAGTACCCCTTTCCAGTAGCCCAGTTTTTCGGTTTTGCGCCATTGCGTGACTTCCGGCCAATGCGTGACCGCGATCGACAGTCGCTGTGCAATGATCTGGTTGTTCAGAAAGACTTCGATCCCGAAACGCGGCAGCCGGCGAATTTCTTTCAACGCGGCACTTAACAATTCTTTTTTAAGGACGCGCTCGCCGGACACGAAGTCCAGACCGATGACACGGAATATAAACAGGCTGTTTTGCCGCAGGCTCAGGCTGACATCCGTCGTGCCGGATAAAACTGGCGTCGCCAGCGCGGTAATATGCTGTGCGGTGAGTCCTTTAAGATCGGCGTCGAGCAGCATGAGCAATTCGCTTTGCGCTTTTGCCACACCGGTTGCCATGGCAAAGCTTTTTCCGCGGTTATCGGGATAGGAGATAAGTTTTACGGCGGGAAAGCGTTTAACCACGCCAGCCGTATCGTCGGTTGAACCATCGTCGACCACGATGACTTCGTAGAGTAGGGGGTGCCCGGTAACAACGGTCAGAACAGCACCGATTCTTGCGGCTTCGTTATAAGCGCAGATAATGCAGGAAATGCGAACCTGATTGGACGGCAGGAGACGATTGTTCATTCGGTTTTCCAATTTAGAAAAAATTCTTGCTTGGCAAAACGGACGGCATGCAGACAGTAGCCACCCACGTCAACGCTCCAGGTGAGTCATTGCCGGATTCCGCGGCAAATTTGAATTTCGCTGCGGTTTAGGGCCGTAGCGAAATTCTCTCCCATAAAGCCTAGATTACACGGCAAAAGTGAATAAGTCTCCTGTTTTGGTGCAATATTTCTATTAAATAATCATATTTTGGTGCGAACGTTCGACAAGACGCCAACTCTGCGAACAATATTCAAATCGAATTTTAAATCAGTGCGCTAGGTAACATTGAAAATCGATGGCGCGAGGCAAGACAGGAAGAACGAAGAAACCCAAATGATTTGTGGCGCGCCAGGGATAATCAGTCCGGGCACTTGGTTGAGTTAATTACCGTAGCTTGACAAACTTAAAGGGCGTCTAGTATTTCTGACGGAACTAGCTTGTAAATAACGCTGAGTTAATACCTTGATAAACGGATCCTTGGTATTTGTTCCAATTTGAGATGGGATTAATCGCTTTCCGCACGGAATTATCGGTGCAAAATCTACAATTATTGGTGGTAGAGCGCAAGCAAGTACTTATCTCTATGAAATCCTAAAAATGGCGCAATTAAGCGGAATGGTTTTTCCGGAATTTTTATTTTTGTAAGAAAAAATTTATATAAAAAACAGATTTTGTCTGTCATACTACACTTTCGGATTACGGTCAAGGAGAACGTTATGCAGAATAAAAAATCAGCAAAACTAGTGACGGGTATTTTTCTGACAGTGACTGCTTTGAGTAACCATACCGAAGCAAACGCTACTACAACCGATTTTATCGTTAATGGCAATTTTTCTGATCCCACACATAACCAGCAAACGGGATGGACTGAGACAGGCTTTTATAGCTTTTATGACTACCAATACTCAGAGGGAAATGGCGTCTCAGTTGCGCCGGGAACGCTGAGTCAAAATGTGCTTGACGTTGCCGGTGGTACTGACACCCTGTCATTCAAATTATCTATTTTACCCTTCGGAAATTTTGGTACTGAAAAAGTAATTTGGAACAATAATGTTATTGCCGATGTATCATCGACAATCTTTACTACTTTTACTTACAATGTCATAGCGACTGGCCACGATACGCTTACATTCCAGGCATTCGATAATTCGCCGTTCGGCGAATCCGCTTTTATTACTGACGTAGCATTAGTACCTGCGGTTCCGGAACCGGAACCAGCCGCCATGCTTCTGATCGGCGTGGGATTGATCGGATGGATATCGCATCGCAAAGCTGCCATGACCGTTTGATTCTTCGCTTCTTCTGAAAATTCCGCCGTGGAGCGTTTAAGAAATTTTGTCAACTTACCTCATGTGAATTATGGTATCGTATCTACACGGTTAATTAGCTTAAATTTCTGACTGAACCACTATCTCAGTTTAGGTAGCTTTTAATCAACAAAATAAACGGGCGTAGATTCTGAACCGAGTTAACCTCCAATACCTTGCAGGGAGCGGGATGGATGATGCCATGTTTACCTGCACAGAATTCAACGTAAATGAGATAAAAAATGCCTGATTTAAAATCAGTATTGATAGTGGATGACAGCGCATTGTCCAGAAGGATGATTCGAGGATTTATCGAAAAAAAATATCCAGAATGCCTGGTGTATGAAGCGCCAACGGGGGATGACGCCATTAAAATGGCAGCGGTTGAAGCGCCGCAGTTGATTACGTTAGATGTCAATATGCCAGGTATGGACAGTTTTGAAGCTGCCTCGCAGTTGCAAAAACTTTGTCCTAGCGCGCGCATGGCGGTGATCACCGCCAATATCCAACAAAGTGTGCGTAAAAAATTGCAGAGTTTGGGCATTTTGTTCCTGGCAATTGTGGAGAAGCCGGTCACCGAAGGTGGCATCCAAAGGATTTTAGATGCGATGTGAACTATGCTAGTCCTGACCGAGTTGCAGCGGGACGCGCTCTCCGAAATTTTCAATATCGGTATGGGCCGTGCCGCGCACGCCCTCAGCCGCATGGCCAACGATGATGTGAGATTAGCTGTCCCGACGATTGCTTTCGCGACGCGGAAAATGGCGGCAAAAATCATCGCCGAGTCCACAGGGGAACGCATATGCAGTGTTCGCCAACGAGTTGAGGGCGAGTTCAACGCCGACGCAATTTTGATTTTTCCAGAAGCGAATAGTTTGGAAATTGTGCGGCTGATGGTTGGAGATGTTGCGCTTGACAACCTAAGCGAGATGGAAATGGAAGCGCTCAGTGAAGTCGGCAATATTATTTTGAATTCTTGCATTGGCACCTTGACTAATATCTTAGGCGGGGATTTTGTCATCTCATTACCCAACGCCCAAATTAGCAGTTGTTCGAGTGTGTTGGAATTAGAAAAGCGCTCGCATGACGAAAGTGTCATGTTGATCTTTATTAATTTCATCCTTGAGAATCGTCAAATTCTTGGGCATGTTGCGATATTGCAAGACATTGTTTCAATGCCGAATTTCATACTTAAGCTTGAACAATATCTAAAGGCGGCAGCGCCTTGACGGAGTTGCCTCCGCCAACTCTAGATCCCGCTATCGCAAAAGTGCTTCTTGAGCGTTTGCCGGTAGGCGTGATCGTATTAGACAATCAGAAGCGCATCATTTGTTGGAATGAGTGGGTCGCAGAGGCGACGGAAGTGAGCGCCTCCAACGCCATTGGTAAATCGATATTGGAATTGTTTCCTGAAATCGAAAATACTCGTCTGAGTGACGCGCTCGAAGATGCTTTGCAATTGGGTTTTCCCGCTTTATTGTCTTTCTCCTTGCATAAATCGCCACTGCCTTTATTTCGTAAATTGGGTAACGAAGAACTCCGCCTAGATCAAGTGATTCAAGTATTGTCCGTAACCTTGCCCAACTATCCGCGGGCATGCGTTATTCAAATCAGCGATGTTACCCATGTGCGCATGCGTGAAGAACAGATTCGCAAACAAGGACATGAGCTACGTGAGTTGCAACATCGCCAGCAGGCCTTATTACACAGTATCCCGGATATCGCGTGGTTAAAAGATGTCGAGGGTCGATATATCGCGGTGAACGCACGTTTTGCCGCGGTGTATGGTGTACCCGTCGAATCTGTTGCGGGTAAAACCGATATTGAAATTCAGATTCCGTCTCTGGTGGCAAATAACTTTGCGAGCGATGCGCTAGTATTAGAAACTGGCGTAACCCGCCGCTATGATGAAACCATCGCAGATATCAATGGCCGGGTGACTTGGGTTGAAACCATTAAGGTTCCGATTTTTAATCAGCAGTCTGAGTTAATCGGTTTGGCGGGTGTAGCGCGCGATATAACGGACCGTAAAACGTCCGAAGAGCGTATCCATTTCTTGGCCCACTATGACAGCCTCACCGAATTGCCCAATCGCTTTATGCTGTTTGAGCGACTGGATCATCTAATCGCCCACGCGCGCCGCAACAACAAACAAATAGCAATTCTTTTCATTGACTTAGATCGTTTCAAAATAATTAACGACTCGATGGGTCACCACGCCGGAGATGCGCTACTCAGACAAGTCGCGGAACGTCTCAACGAATCTCGACGCGAGGTCGATATTATCGCTCGGGTCGGCGGCGACGAATTCATAGTCGCGCTCAGTGATGTGCCGAATACGGAGACGATAGCAGCGGTAGCCAAAAAACTGTTACTTGCGATTTGTCGTCCTTTCCATATCGATGGACAAGAGATACACATCACCCCGAGTATGGGAGTCAGTGTTTATCCAAAGGATGGCGAAGATATTGTGACCTTGGTGAAAAACGCCGACCGCGCGATGTATCGCGTGAAAGAAAGTGGGCGCAATAGCTTTGAATTTTTCACCCCCGCAATAAATGCCTTCGCGATAGATAAATTAGCCATCGAAACGGGTTTGAGGTTGGCTTTATTACACAATGAATTCGAATTGCAATACCAGTCGCAAATTGATTTAAGCAACGGTCAGATTGTCGGTGCCGAAGCGCAGATACGTTGGCGCCATCCCGAGTTGGGCTTAATTCCGCCAATGCGTTTTATTGCCATTGCAGAAGAAAGTGGGCTCATCATCCCAATCGGTGATTGGGTAATGGCGACCGCTTGCGCGCAGAATCAGGCGTGGCAAGACGAGGGATTCCCGCGCATACCCGTTGCAGTGAATTTGTCTGCTGTGCAATTGCGCGAAAAAAACTTTGTTTCGCGAGTCTCCGAATGTTTGGTGCGAACTGGCTTAGCGCCAAATTTTTTAGATTTAGAAATCACCGAGAGTGTGATTATGACCGACGCCGAATCCACCATACAAATGTTGGATCAGCTTAAGACGTTAGGTGTGCAGTTGTCGGTAGATGACTTTGGAACCGGTTACTCAAGCTTGAGTTATCTAAAACGTTTTCCCATCGATCGGCTGAAAATTGATCAGTCTTTCGTCCGTGACGTGACTACCGATGCCAATGATGCGGCAATAACCGGCGCCATCATCGCCATGGCCAAACAACTTCAACTATCGGTGGTGGCGGAAGGTGTAGAAACGATAGAGCAATTACGTTTTCTGCGTGGCCAAAACTGCGATCAAATCCAAGGCTATTATTTGAGCCAGCCCTTATCGGCTGAGGACTTTGCGGTTCATCTCAAGAACGGCTTGACAGGTCAACGCTTTGAGACAGGTGCATTTAGTGATCAGATGCTGGGCGTGGCGACACCTGTTGCAGATTGCGCACGCTATTAAACGGAGAGTGGCATGACTTTAATAAAAAAATCGCAATTAGGCGCGGCGGGTTTAAAAAAAGGCGCAGCTGAGCTGGCCTTACCCGAAAAAAACCCGAAGCCAGCGCGCAGCACAGGCAACGTAAAACCCAAATTATTAGCAAAAGACGCGGGCATGTCTAAACAGACGCAGTCGCAACATTCAGCGAATAGAAAAGCACAGAGCGCTGGGATTCAACTTCGCCACAGTGAACTTATGGCCGCGGCATCATCCCAATTAGCGGCCGGATTAAAGCAAACCGCGTCCGCCGCCGAAGAACTCGAAAAAACGATGTTACAAATTACTGCCGGTGCCGAAGAGGCTTCCAGCGCAGCGCAAGAATCCTTAAGTGCGGTAAACGAAGTCACGCGGACTTTTCGCCAAGCCAAACTGCACGTCGATACCTCGCAACAAACCATCCAAAATCTCCATGGTTTGATCAGTAGTGTCAGCGCCGTGATCACCGACGCCATTAGTAATGTGGGGCTGGCGGCACAGCGCCAAATTCGCGCGGTGAGCGAAGTGCGTGAATTGGAAAAGCAAGTCATCGATATCGGTGAAGTGGTCACGCTGGTGGCGAGCGTCGCCGATCAAACCAATTTGTTGTCGCTGAATGCTGCGATCGAAGCCGCGCGCGCAGGACGCCATGGCAAAGGCTTCTCTGTAGTTGCGGAAGAAATTCGCAGCTTGGCGGAAAGCGCAGAAAAAAGCGCGCACGATATTCAAGGCGTGATCGCCGATATCCACGCTGCGGTTCGCGCCATCGCGCAAGATATCAGTCGCGCGGCCGATCTTGCGCAAATCGAAGTCGTTAATGCGCAAACCTTAAACGTCCAATTGGGCGAAGTGCGTATCGCCATGGATCATATCTCCGCCGATGGTGACGCGATCTCGCTTAGCTCACTCGAAGCATCGAATGCCGCAATTGAATTGCAAAAAGGGGCTGAAATCATTGCCGCCGCGGCGGAAGAGCAAGTGGCAGCGTGCGAGCAATCAAGTCGCATGTTGGCCGAACAAACCCTGGCGCTGGCCCAGGGCAGTCAATCTGCGGTTGCGCTCATGAAGTTGACTGAAGACTCGATCCACAGTCGCGCTGTTCAGGTAGAAGAGGCAGCGGCGTTGGCTGAAGAAATGTCGGCCGCCATCGAGGAGATTAACCGCGCGGCTGGGCAGATTAAAATCGCGCTCGGTCAAATTAGCAAAGGTTCGCAACACCAAAGCGCAGCGGCAGAAGAATCGGCCGTGGCCGCGAGCAATATAGAAGAAGGGAGCGCAGCCAATTTACGCGCTGCGCGCTTAGCCCTCAAAAATGGCGAAGCCATGTTGGAGATTTTGCAAGCGCATAAAAAAGGTATACGAGACATGGTCGAGAATATTCTGGCCGGAGTCGCCGTGACCCAAGAAAGCGCCACCCAAGCCCGCAGCCTAGAAAAACTGAGCCAGAGAATTAATAAAATCGTCGGTGCAATTGCGCAAATATCCGTACAAACCAATATGCTGGCCGTGAGCGGCGCCATCGAAGGTGCTCGCGCGAGCGAATTTGGAAAAGGTTTTACCACAGTGTCAGCGGATATTCGCAATTTATCGCGTGAGAGCGCCGAACACTCGGAGCGTATTAAAGACTTAATCGAACAAGTCCAAGCGCAAGTCATCGCAGTGCGCCGTGTTTTGGAAGAAAGCGCTGCCGCTAACGCAAGGGAAAGCGATAAGGCCCAGCGCGTATTGAGTAGTGTAGAGCAGCTAGAGCAAGAAATGGGAAAAGTAAGCATCCGTTTAGACGAAATCGCTGCGGGCGCGAGTTCGATGGCGGTGGTGCTAAGCGAAGTTAAGCTCAGCACCGAGCAAATCGCGACCGTAGCGACCGAGGCTGAAGCTGCTATCGCTCAAGCCCTCACGGCGGCGACGCAACAATCGCGAGGTGCCGAAGAACTCGCCGCGGCGGTCGAAGAAATTGCCGCTTTAGCCGATTCCATGCACAGCACTTAAGCTGAGGTCGCGTCATGAGGGGAGCATCTACAACTGTAATGCCGGTGCCATTGACACCGAAGGAAGAAGACGCTGACATCCGTTTTCTGAAATTTTATCTTGGCGCGCATGCGTTTGCTGTACCGCTCACCATGCTCGCCGAAGTACTCCGCCCCCTTGCAATCGCCCGCGTGCCATTAGCGCCCAGTTGCTTACTGGGTCTAGCCAATTTGCGCGGCGCTGTGCTGCCGGTGTTAGACGTGCGCACCAGTTTAAAAGTACCCGTCGCGTCCAGTCCTAGCGCGCGTATTTTGGTTTTGAGTTTAGACCGGCCCATCGGCTTTTTAGTCGATCGCGTGGCGAACGTGATCGTTGCTGAAAGCGAAATGGAAGTCGGGGCCGCGGAAGCGACGGCGCTCGATAAGACGATGTTACGCAGCGTCATCCGCAATGCAGAAAATCTCGCCTTCACTTTAGACTTTGAATCCCTCTTGGCACGCGAATTTCCAGTTGCAGCGACCGCGGCTTTCCGCTTATCAGAGCAGCCAAATAGCACGGCGGAAGCGACGCCACTTGAGGCGGAAACTGAAGACTTGCGCCTGGTCTGTTTCTGCGTCGCGGGGCAGGATTATGCGCTACCCATTACCGTTATTCAGGCGATTATTGGCATGCCCGAAAAAGTGGTGAGCATACCCAACGCGCCATCCAGTGTGTTCGGGGTGCTGGGTTTGCAAAACAACCTATTGCCGGTTTTTCATTTGCAGTGTTTATTGGGTTTACCGCCGCGCCCCACGGATCAGCATAGCCGCATCATAGTGGTGGAGGTGTCTGTCGGTGGGCAAGCGCAGCGTGCCGGCTTGATCGTTGACAAGGTTAGTGAGGTGTTGCAAGTGACGAGTGTCAGCTTGCGCCAAGTGCCTGCGCTGTTAAGCCAAACCCATGGCGCAGCCGACGTCAGTGCGATTTGCCGCGCAGGGTCGGATGATCGTTTGTTCGGCGTGTTATCGGTGCAAGCTTTGTTGGCCGGCGACCAGGCGCAAAATTTGTTGCGCGATGTACAAGAAGAGGCAGCAAAAGATTTGAGCGCGACGCAAGCCGCGGCCGAAAGTGAAGACACCCAAATCATCGTGCTGCATTTACTGGATGAAGAGTTCGGTTTGCCCATAAACTGCGTCGAAGAAATCGTTCGTTTGTCTCCATTGGTGCCCGTGCCTAAGGCGCCGCATTTTGTTCTGGGTATGATGAATTTGCATGGCGCCGTAGTGCCAGTCGTAAGTCCCCGGCGCTGTTTGGGATTGCCGGATAAAGAAGCACATTCCGCCCAACGCATTCTGATCGTCTCTTTGCAGGGCACCCCCACGGGAGTGCTCGTTGACGAAGTCCGCGCCGTTCTTCTGGTGCCCGAAAGCGGTTTCGAGGCGACGCCGCCTTTCATGCATCTACACGCGCATCTGGTGCAGCGGGTGGCGCATTTGGAAGACGGCCGGATGCGACTCATGTTGGATCTCACGCGCTTACTAGATGAAGAGGCGCAGCATGCACTAGCGCAATTGCGTCTGCCGTCTACTGTACTATGAGTGCGAGTCCGTCCGCACCCATTCGGCTGCTTATCGTCGACGATTCGGCTTTGATGCGTAAGTTATTAACCGAGATATTTACTCGCGAGCAGGGGTTTGAAGTGCAAACCTCTCGCGACGGTATCGATGCCTTGCGCCAACTGCATCATTTTCAACCGCATGTGGTTTCGCTGGATATTAACTTGCCCGAGCAAGATGGTTTGGAGTGCTTGAGCCGCATCATGGTGGAACGTCCTACACCGGTTGTGATGTTCTCCGCGCTCACCGAAAAAGGCGCGACCTCTAGCGCTGAGGCCATGGCCTTAGGCGCGGTGGATTTTATGGCCAAGCCCCGCGGCGCGGTGTCGGTGAGCATGGAAAAAGTGTCCCAAGAATTAATCGGCAAAATTCGCGGTGCGGCCCAGGCCAAAGTACGTCGCACCCGTGGCTTAGCGCAGCGCGTGCGCGAGCATAATCGGCCAGCGTCAGAAGCGGTATCGCGCGTGCAACCAGCGGTTGCGGAAGGTACCGGGGTGGTGATTATCGGTGTTTCCACTGGCGGCCCGCGCACTCTAGAAGAAGTGCTACCGCGCTTACCCGCGAATTTCGCGTGGCCGGTCGTCGTGGCTCAACACATGCCCGCCAACTTCACCTCATCCCTGACGAAACGCATGGATAATCTCTGTGCATTGCCGGTGGTGGAGGTCATGCGATCTATGCCGCTGCAAACCGGACATATCTATATAGCGATGGGCGATAACGATATTGCCCTCAGCCGCCGCGCGCAGGGCGTTGTGGTTATGCCGGTGCCAGCTAATAGCGACTATCTCTGGCACCCCAGCGTATCCGGCTTAGTAAAAAGTGCCGAACATATTTTTTCTGCGCAACGCGTGATAGGCGTGTTACTGACCGGAATGGGATACGATGGTGCGGCGGAGATGGCGCAATTGCGAAAAAACGGTGCGCATACGATTGCTGAATCTGAAGAATCGGCCGTCGTGTTTGGCATGCCCTTCGAACTGATCCGGCGC
>JAJYPZ010000301.1 GCA_021794855.1 Pseudomonadota bacterium
ATCGCCGCTATCGATATAAACGCCGTCGGAATTCGTCATGCCTACGCACCAGCCTTTTTGCCGGAGCAAATGCGCGGTCAGTCTGACAGTAGTCGTTTTTCCGTTGGTCCCGGCTACCGCTACGAGAGGGATGCGTGCGTTATTGTCGGCTGCAAACATCATGTCCACGATCGCTTTGCCGACATCGCGCGGTTTGCCGAATGAGGGTGTCAAATGCATGCGCAAACCCGGAGCGGCGTTGACTTCGACAATGCCGCCGCCCTGTTTTTCCAGCGGCTGGTGGATGCTGTCGCACAGCACGTCGACGCCGCAGATGTCCAGACCTATTATTTTCGCTGCGTCGACGGCGCGTTGGGCAATATCGGGATGGACGTCGTCGGTCACATCGGTTGCCGTGCCGCCGGTGCTCAGATTCGCGTTATTGCGCAATACCACCAGCGCGCCGACGGGAGGGATGCTGCCGGCAGTATAGCCTTGTTTTGCCAGAGTAGCGTTGGCCGTGTCGTCCAGCCGTATTTTGCTTAATGAAGTGGCGTGGCCGTCGCTGCGCCGGCTGTCGCTGTTGATTTTGGTTACGAGTTCATCGATGGTATGCCGTCCGTCGCCGAAAACGTGAGGAGGATCGCGTCTGGCCGCGGCGACCAGGGTATCACCGATGACCAGCAAGCGGAAATCCAGTCCGGTAATATAGCGCTCGACGATAACCGGCGTGCCGATTTTGGCTGCTGCGTGATAAGCGGCAATAATTTGCTCGCGCGTTTCAAGGTTAACGGCAACTCCTTTGCCCTGATTACCGAACTGCGGTTTGACTGCCACGGCACCGCCTATTTCGTGCGCCGCCGTCCAGGCATCCTCCGCATCGCTGACCGGGCGACCGACAGGTACCGGAACTCCGGCCGCATTGAGCAAGGTTTTGGTCAGATCTTTGTCTTGCGCGATGGCCTCGGCCACCGCGCTGGTGTTGTCCGTTTCCGCTGCAAGTATCCGGCGTTGCCGTATTCCCCAGCCGAATTGCACCATGCTGCCGTCGGTGAGCCGCCGATAAGGAATATCGTGCATTACTGCTGCCGTAACGATCGCGCCGGTACTGGGCCCCAGTCGAAACTCTTCGTCGAGCGTACGCAATTCCGCCAGCGCGCGTTCGGCGTCGAAAGGCGTATTATCGGCAGCGGCGTGACATAATTCCAGCGCCATATCGAGTGCCCGCAGTCCTACGGCTTCTTCGCTGTAAGCGATGACTACCTGATAGGTTCCGGAGTCTATGGTCGCAGTAGTGAGACTGAAGGTGACCGGGCAACCGATAAGCGCCTGCAAGGTTAAAGTTGCCAGTTCCAGCGCATGCGCCATGGGAATATGGGGATTGCCGCCTATCGGCTGCATTGCGCCCAGTTCGGGAAAACGCGCGCGCAGCGAGGTTTCAAAATCGGGCAGGCGGGTCAGATCGGATTCGGCTTCGCTGCAATGCACGATGGCTTCAATCGCGCTATGCCGGCTCCACAAATTGGGGCCTCGCAGGACGCGGATACGTGAGACGTTCATGGTTATCCTTGATTGCTATTAGTATACGCGTGCAAGCCCGCACGCATGATTTCGCTGTCGGTATTCAGCGCCCACACTGCGGCGATACCGGCCAATGCCTGGGTCAGGCTGAGCATCTGTGCGGGTAACTCCTCTATCGCTATGAGCGGAGTATCTACCATGCCCGCGCTCAGGATAATCATTCCGTTTTCGACGCAGACGGTCCTGCCGTTTTTGGCGCGGTGGCGGACGATAGCCGGTAAATGTGCGTCGGTCGCAAAATAGATGACCTCGCCGTCACATATTTCTTCCATATCGAGCATTAAGGAATCGTGGGCGTTGAGAACTGCTGCGCCCCCGGGCAAGACGACATCTACGAAACTGCGATACAGGCTGTAACGCTTTTCGCTGGAATTCATGGCGTAGACGCCGAGATCTTCGCTCGGATCGATATCCGTCAATACCGCGATCCGGCAGCGGTCGTAAGCCAGCCCTTCGGTCAGCAACCGATGCGAAGTGCTTTCGATGATGGCCGTCTGTACCAAGGGATTCAATAACAGCTTGTGCGCGGCATTCCAATGGGTACAGTCCCCGGCCTCAATTTGGCGCTGGTTCAAAAAAAGCCCGTTCCGGCATGCCAGGCCGACGGACAGATCGTTTAATTGCAGCAAATCCGCGATCAGGGTTGCGACGCCGGTGCTTTGCTTGCTGCCGCAAACGGAAATGACCGGTATGCGGCCGCTGGCCTCTGCCGGGAACAGATGTTCGACGATGGCGTGACCGACCGGACGCGGCGTTCCCTGAGCGGGTTTGAGATGCATCAGCAAGCCGGGACCCGCATTGACTTCTACTACGGCTCCATGCTGGGCGGAGATCGGCTGAGCGATATCCTCAACCACCAGATCGATGCCGGCGATATCCAGGCCGATAACTTTGGCTGCCAGCACTACCATTTCTGCCGTCTCGGAGTGAACCTGATCGGTCACGTCGTAGGCGACATTGCCTATGCGCTGGACGATGACGCCAGTGCCGACATCCGGCACCGAGTCGGCCGTATAACCCTGTCGGGCCAGTTCGAGCACGCCGGCCGAATCGATACGTATGGGATTGAGCGGATGGTTTTCGCTATAACCGCGACGCGGATCG
>JAJYPZ010000302.1 GCA_021794855.1 Pseudomonadota bacterium
ATTAGCTTCATATAAAATATGTTTCAGATGACAGTCGGGAGCAAGTACGCAGGTATTTTTTTCCTTGTTAAAGCATTCCGCGATTTCAAAATTCGGTTCCGTACTTCGTACGACATCGCCGATACGAATCTGTTCGGCATTTCTTGCCAAAGAAATTCCGCCGTTTTTCCCGCGTTGGGTATGGATGAAATTTTCTTGCGCAAGATGATGCACAACCTTAACCAGATGGTTGCGCGAAATCGCATAAAAATCGGCAAGCTCGGAAATGGTGGCGCGACCTTCGCGGTTAACGTTCAGGTAAACCAGTACTCGTAACGAATAATCGGTATATTGTGTAAGTTGCATAATTTGTTGACAGTGGCGCGATTAGTTTATAAGATATATACACAATGTATCATTATAGTAACAAATTATCTTTATTTTACATTGAGCGTGGGCCGAAAAGCCTTTTTTTTTGATTTTAGAACATGTATAATAAATACATGTTATTCATATTTTGATCGGGAGTAATGAAATGAACGAAATTTTGTTTGAAAAGCTGGGCGGAACTGCCGCGGTTGATGCTGCGGTAGATATTTTTTATCGCAAGGTTTTAAGTGACGACCGTATCAGCGGTTTTTTCGACGATGTGGATATGGACGTTCAGGCGGCTAAACAAAAGGCATTTTTAACAATGGCTTTTGGAGGTCCTGTACATTACACCGGTGCCGATATGCGCAAAGGCCATGCCCATTTGGTAGCGCGCGGACTGAACGATAGTCATTTCGATGCGGTAGTGGAAGATCTGGTTGCCGCGCTGCAGGAACTGAACGTTGCGCCCGAATTGATCGCTCAGGTTGGCGCTGTTTGCGAATCCGCCCGTAGCGACGTATTAGGCAAATAAATAGAAAAGGAACCTGCGCTATGCCAAATATTCATTTTAACGGGATCGATTATCCGTGCAATGCGGGCGAATCCGTTCTCGATGCACTGACCAGGCAGGGCGTTATGGTTCCTTTTTCCTGCAGAAACGGGATATGTCAGACGTGCATGATGCAATCGGCAGAAGGGAACGTTCCGGCTGCCGCCCAAAACGGACTTAAAAGCACGTTGCAGGCCCAGAACTATTTTTTGGCGTGCGCCTGCTATCCGGATGAAAATATGAAGGTCAGTGTTACAGCAGAGTCAAGCCGGCTGTTGTCGGCAACGGTGACCGCAATTCGTCCGCTTAATTCTGAAATAGTATGTCTGGGTCTCGATTGCCCTGAGCTTACTGAATACCGTCCCGGTCAGTTTATCAATGTATTTCGCGACAGCCATTTTTCCCGCAGTTATTCCATAGCCAGCGTTCCTGAGGACGGGTATTTGCGGTTGCACGTGCGCCGCCTGCCTGACGGACGCATGAGCAACTGGATACATGATGAACTGGCGCCGGGCGACAGCCTGCACATCAGCCCGCCGCTAGGTTCCTGTTTCTATCTGCCCGGGCAGTCCGGGCAACCGCTATTGCTGATAGGCACCGGCTCGGGACTGGCTCCGTTGCTCGGGATATTGCGCGATGCATTGAACCAGCACCATACCGGTCCGATTTATTTATATCATGGCAGTCGCGACCGGGCAGGATTATATCTGGTCGACGAATTGCGCGAAATGGAGCGTGCGCATCGCAATTTCCATTATATTCCTTGTATCTCAACTGCTACCGGCAGCAGCGATTATCAGGCAGGACGAGCTCTGGATGTGGCCATGACCATGCATCCGGATTTGGCCGGCTGGCGCGTCTATTTATGCGGGAATCCTGAAATGGTCAAGGCTGCCAGAAAAAAAGCCTATCTGGCTAAAGCGGCAATGAGCGATATTTATGCGGATTCTTTTGTCGCAGCCAAGTAATTTTCACCCACAAAGCCGGAAAACTGCGGCAGCATAGTTATATAATAATGACAGCGATATTAAAAAGCAGTAATCTCTTCTGAAAGTCGTATCCTGCGGCTATCAAATCCAAATCCTGCTCCAGCCGGCAAAGGTCGAAAGCATATAACTACATGGATCGCACTTTACTACTGGTGGATGATGAGCCCAATATCATTACTTCGCTGACGCGACTGCTGCGGCGTGACGGATATCGTATCATCAGCGCCACCAGTGGCGAGGAAGGGTTAGCCCTGCTGAAACAGTTTCCCGGTACAGGCGTGATTATTTCCGATCAGCGCATGCCGGGTATGACAGGTGTAGTCTTTCTGAGTCAGGTTAAAGAGCTTTTTCCCGACACGGTGCGCATCGTTTTATCGGGTTATACGGAACTGGTTTCGGTGACCGATGCGATCAATCGCGGGGCGATATACAAATTTCTGACTAAGCCCTGGGATGACGAATTATTGCGGGCAAATGTGGAGGAAGCGTTCCGGCGCTATGAGATTGTCAGAGAAAACGAGCGCTTGAGCGAAGAACTTAAAGCGGTTAATACGGCGCTGATCATTGCCAATCGCAAGCTTGAACAAAATATAGAAGCCAAGACCGATCAGTTAACGCGAAATCTCGATGTTCTGAGCGTTTCCCAGGAAATCCTCGAACGCTTGCCGATAGCGGTGATGGGCGTAGGTGAAGACGGTATCATCGCTTTCGCTAACGCACAGGCGCGAACACTGTTCGGAGACGGGGATCGGCTATT
>JAJYPZ010000303.1 GCA_021794855.1 Pseudomonadota bacterium
GAGCGGGCTAAAAAAAATGTCGGAAAGCAATTCCAACGAAACACCGCTTATCGGACACCTTCCGGTGGAAAAACAATATTTGCTGACCATGGTCCTGGGGTTGGGATTTCTTGTCGTAGCCGGTGTATTACTGATGTATAACGGAGTTCAGACCAACAACAAAACGGAATATATTACTAAAGTAACGGAAATGGAAATGCTGTCGCAACGGATCACCAAAACCGCTCAACAAGCGGTAGCCGGCAATCCGGCAGCTTACGCACAATTACAGAGCAGCGAAGAGAAATTCAAAACCGACCTTAACGCGCTCACCAAAGGCAGCTTTGCCCTGCCGGCCTCCCCGCAATCGATACAGCCTCTATTGGCGCAGTTAAAAACACATTGGACGCCGCTCGAAAACGAAATCAATCTGATCCTTCAACAAAAAGAACGTCTGTCCAGCGCGTATTCGAAAGCTGCGGATATCGACCAGAATGCCGACACGATACTTGCCCTGGCGCGTACTCTGCAAGAGCAGGCTCTGACCGGAAAAAATCCGTCAGATATCCAGCGGGTCGAGAAATTTGTTTTGCAGGCCCAGCACTTGACGCACAACGCCACCGCTTTGATGATGCTGGTCAATCAACCGGTTTGGCGGTTCAATTCCCCGCTAATCAAGTCTAGCGCAAATAAAGAACAGACCGTCACTACGCAATTAAAACAGGATAGCGCTGCGTTTCAAGCCGCTCTGCAAGCTCTGCAAACCGGACCCGGAGCGCTAACCGATAGCGCAGCCCGTAATTTGCTTACCCAAATCAGCACCGCTTTCCAGCCTATCCATACCGATCTCGACCAGACGCTTAATAACGTAGAGCAGTTGATCGCCACCAAGCACACCAGCTTTGTGGTATTTAAAACCAGCGACGATATTCTCAACGACGCACGAACGATCGCTAAAGCGTACGAAAATCTGGGTTCTATCGGCAATGCGGCGGCGATAGTCTCAGGTCTTTTAGCGTTAGGCAGTCTGATACTGTTCGGTTTCGTAAACATTAACGAATCGAAACGACGGGTACAATTGAGCGAAGCCGAAAACAAACGTAATCAGGAAGCTATTTTACGCCTGCTAAACGAACTGGGCGATCTCGCCGACGGCGATCTTACCGCCAATGCGACGGTTACCGAAGATATCACCGGCGCCATCGCGGATTCCATCAATTTTACTATCGACGAATTACGCGGGCTAGTGTCCGGTATTAATCGCGCAACCGAAAAAGTCACGCATACTACATTGCAAGCGCAGGCCATCTCGGAAGAGTTACTGGCAGCTGCCCAGCGCCAGTCCCAGGAAATCGAGGAAACATCGGCTGCGATTCTGGGGATTTCGCAATCGATCAACGAAGTCTCAGCCAGTGCAAACCAATCCGCACAGGTTGCAAACCAATCGCTGGAAGCCGCAGAAAAAGGCACGCAAGCAGTAGAAAATTCGATTGCCGGCATGAACAGCATCCGCGAAAATATCCAGGAAACCTCAAAACGGATCAAACGGCTCGGCGAGTCGTCGCAGGAAATCGGCGAGATCGTAGAACTGATTTCAGATATTACCGAACAAACCAACGTCCTGGCGCTCAATGCCGCGATTCAGGCAGCTGCCGCAGGCGAAGCAGGCCGCGGATTTTCGGTAGTTGCGGAAGAAGTGCAACGACTGGCAGAACGCTCGGGACAGGCCACCAAGCAGATCGCCGCAATTGTAAAAACGATTCAGTCCGATACGCAGGACGCAGTCTCCGCCATGGAAACCAGTACGCAAGGGGTGGTAGAAGGTGCCAAACTTTCCGATGCCGCCGGTCGCGCTTTGAACGAAATCGGTGAGGTTTCGCGCAGTCTCGCGAACCTGATCGAAAACATTTCCGCCGCCACCGACAATCAGGCCGTAGCAACCAGCAAAGTCGCACAAGCGATGCAATATATTCAACAAATTACCGAACAAACCACGGCCGGCACCCAGCAAACCGCATCGTCTATCGGCGAATTATCCACGCTGGCTGCCGATTTGAAAAAATCCATTTCCGGTTTCAAGCTGGCTTGAACCGTTTCTGGCGGATAGTCGCATGTTTTCAACGGAAGCGCCGAAACGCGCGCTTCCCTCTTAACCGTACCGATAATAATAAAAAATGATTTTATAGGTAAAAATATGAGCGATATGACCGAATACGATATTGCACCGCTAAGCTGGATCAAAACCGAAATCGATCATGCGTTGCAGCAGATTTATGAATTGCTGACTCATTTCAAAGTAAACGAAGACGACCCGGCCGCTTTGCGCCCGATCCGCACTTATCTTCATCAAGTGCGAGGCGCAGTCGAAATGGTCGATTTGCCTGGCGTCGCGCTGGTCTGTCAGGAGATCGAAAATCTGGCTGAAGCGCTGGAGCATACAGCAATCGAAGTCACCGCAGACATGCTTGAGTTGATTGCAGATGCTGGACACGGAGTAGAACATTATCTGGATGAGTTACTGAAAGACAAACCTAATCTCGAACTGTTGCTGTTTCCAGTCTATCAACGCTTGCGCGCGGCACGGGGCGTAGTTCAAACCAATGAAAGCGACCTGTTTTTTCCCGATATGAACCAGCGTGCTCCAACCGCAGGGAATGCGCCGGAT
>JAJYPZ010000304.1 GCA_021794855.1 Pseudomonadota bacterium
TTTACCGAAAAAGAAAAAACGGCAATGTCCACCGCTTTATTACAATCGCATATTCCGTCCCTGCAATTGCTCTCTCGCGGCAAAGTCCGGGATCTGTACGCCGTCGACGAGCACCGCCTGCTCATAGTCGCCACCGACCGGCTATCGGCTTTCGACGTGATATTGCCGACCCCCATCCCCGGCAAGGGCGCCGTACTGACAAAAATTTCGCATTTCTGGTTCGACCGTCTGGGCAGCATCATTCCCAACCATTTGACCGGCGATACGCCGGAATCCGTAGTGCGTCCCGAGGAATACGAGCAGGTACGCGGCCGCGCCATGGTCGTCAGACGACTGCGGCCCTTGCCGGTCGAAGCCGTGGTGCGCGGCTATTTGGTCGGCTCCGGTTGGAAAGAATATCAGACCGCCGGCAGCGTATGCGGCATTGCGCTACCGCCGGGATTAACGCAGGCCGCGGCATTGCCGCAGCCTTTGTTCACGCCGTCGACCAAAGCCGAACTCGGTGCGCACGACGAAAATATCAACTACGCCCAAACCGAACAATTGCTCGGCGCAGCGCTGGCCGCGCAAGTACGCGACGCCAGTATCGCACTCTACACCGAAGCCGCCGCCTATGCGCTGACGCGCGGCATCATCATCGCCGACACCAAATTCGAATTCGGCCTCGACGCCGACGGCACACTCTATTTGATCGATGAAGTCCTGACCCCCGACTCGTCGCGATTCTGGCCGGCCAGCGAATATCAAACCGGCAGCAATCCGCCCAGCTTCGACAAACAGTTCGTGCGCGATTGGCTGGAAACGTCCGACTGGAACAAGCAGGCGCCCGCGCCGACGCTGCCCGAAAGCGTAGCGCTTAAGACCGGCGAGAAATACCGCGAGGCAGTCGAGCGGTTAATGAGTTAGATTTTGGGCAACGGATACAACGTACAAGACGCTCCGGTCGCAGTTGATTTTATCGGACTGTCGAATCGACGCTGCAAACAGGCTCGATACGCAGGCATAAGGCCGGAATTCGAGAGCATATCGGGCCGATCCAAACGTGTTTGATATTAACGGTCTCCGGTAGAGCCAAGCCCAGGGAAGCCACATCAGACATGTGCCGATAACGCTGACTCAATCAAATTCGGCAGCAAGATCCGGCAGACGATAGTGTTTGAACAGCGTATGTATCTGTTCTTCGGTAACTCTGGGCGTAGACAATTCCGGCAATTCGTTTTCCGCATAAAAAGCCACGGCATCCGTTTCTATGCTGGCACGCGGTGCGCCGCCGATGATGTCGCAAATAAAAAACAATTTGTACACATGAAAAAACATCGGCGGATGCGGATGTTTGTTGCGGTCGTACACCGCCACCAGTTTTCGGGCCGTTACAATAAATCCGGATTCTTCAAGAACCTCCTTTTCGACGGAAGCGCCGGGAGAATCACCTACATCGCTCCAGCCGCCGGGTAGCGTCCACAAACCGTCCGATATTTCCCGCACCAATAATATCTTGCCGTCCCTGAAAACACCGCCCCTTACGTCGACTTTAGGTGTGGCATAACCTTTTTCACCGGAAAACATTCCGTTTAGTCGTTCTAATGGCGTATCCGTTTGCACCGATAGCATTTCTTTAGCCAACTTTTCGACTTCTTCAAATCGTTCCCGGTCAAACGGGTCTTTAGTAAAAGTCAGGCCGTTTTGAGAAATGGCGAGAAGATTTCTTCCCCATGACAGCCAGTCGGCATGTTTTTGCATATAAACCCGGTGCGCAATCGTTCAGATTAATCGGTGGCAGATAGGTTAGCACAGAGTTGAATTCGTGGAAACTCAAGCCGGTTTCTCCATTTAATCGACTGCCGAATTGTTACGCTGCTACCGGCGTACCCGAATAGACACTATCTATCCAGCATCGGATGATCTTGCAATATGGCTTATTTTCGGAAGCTGGGGCGTTAATCGGCCTCTCTGCCCGAAGCTTGCTTTCTATCCGGCTGTGCAGGACGCTTGAAAAGATCGGAGCCCATCGGGAAATATCCGGACGAGTGCGAAGACTGCAGCGTATTGCCCGGATTTGCATTGCGCTGACGATCAACACTGCGATTTGTACCGCTGTTTCGATTGTAAGCATTGCCGTAACCATCCGAGACGGAACCGTAGCCGCCCGGAACCGAGCTGTCGCCAACTGCTTGACCGGTAAATAAAAACATGGCCAGTATCATGAAAAAACGAATTTGCTTCATGGAAATACTCCGTGAAATATGTGGCAAATAAAAAAACATACCAGGATTATTTCACACAAATTCTATTTTATCAATTATTAATAAATGAATTTATTCCTCGTCCATGCCCAATTCCTGAATTTTCCGCGTCAGGGTATTGCGGCCCAGGCCGAGCAGATGTGCGGCTTCTATTCGCCGTCCGCCGGTATGTTTGAGGGCAACATTGATCAGGGTACGCTCGAACGACTGGGTCAAGCCCTCGATGATGCCGGTTTCTCCACGATTCAACGCCTCATCGGCGGTACGGTTAAGCGCCTGCAGCCAGTCGGTTTGCGCCGAAAGCGGAGCGTGCGCATTCAGGATTTCCGGCGGCAGATCCGAGACATCGACATTGTTGCCGGGTGCCATGACGGTCAACCAATGGCATACATTCTGC
>JAJYPZ010000305.1 GCA_021794855.1 Pseudomonadota bacterium
CGAAAGTACGATTTTTCCCTTGTACAGGCGTAATTTTTTTAAAGCCACGAATGTCAACGTCGCCAGACCGGGATAATGAGGATTGATCACGGCAATCCGGTTGCGCCGCAGAAAGCGCAACAAAACAGCGCATTGCGCCGGCATCCCCAGCAAATAACGCACAAAACCGCGTACGGGATGCTTGCTGTCGTACGGGGCCGGCATACGGAACAGCGCCTTATCGTAGCCGTCTTCACGCTTCAAGGACAATGCCGGATACGACCAGTCTCCTATCATCAGCAGGGGACGCCATTGTCCGTGCGCTTCGTATTCCTTGTATAAATTCGTTACTACTTGATTGACCCCGCCCGGATGCGCGATATCCCAGGGCAGAATAAATAGATGAGCGGTTTTATCGGTCTGGTCTGGCATACTCATCCTGGGTTATACAGCCGGAATATTTCACCGATGCTTGCAACCATGCAAGGCGAAATAATTACTTGGTATTTTAATTCGTATCCGCGAGAAATCATAGTAAACTTGGCGGGAAAATTCGGAGCAGGCGTTATTGCCATTACCACTATCAGACCACCGATCAGCCTGTAGGCGAACAAGGTGGCCAAACCCATCATCAGCAAGGGAATTCGATGAGAGATATCCTCATTACCGCCATCGTTTTTGGCTCGCTGCCGTTCATCCTGAAACGGCCATACATCGGCATTTTAATGTGGGTATGGATCAGCGTAATGAATCCGCACCGTCTGGCCTATGGTTTTGCATACACGTTTCCTTTCGCTGAAGTCATCGCGCTGACCACGCTGCTCTCGACGCTGTTCAGCCGCGATCGCCGTTTCCCTGTCGTGCCTGCCACTGTTTTTTTGATATTATTCATGATCTGGATGAATATTACGTCATTATTCGCTATCCATTTCGATCAGATTTATTTTCACTGGGCAACCATCATGAAAATACTTTTGATGACTCTGGTGTCCATCGCCGTAATTCATACTAAGGAACAGGTACGCCTGTTCATCTGGGTGCTGGTACTCTCCCTCGGTTTTTACGGGGTAAAAGGCGGTATTTTCACGCTGGCCAGCGGAGGAAATTTCCATGTCTGGGGCCCGGAAGGCTCATTCATTGAAGACAACAATTCCCTTGCCCTGGCGTTAATCATGGTCATACCGCTCATGCGTTACCTGCAGCTTACCGAGCCCAGCGCCTGGATCCGTCGCGGCCTGACTGTCGCCATGCTGTTGTGCGGTTTTTCCGCCCTGGGTAGCTATTCCCGCGGTGCGCTGATCGCTATTGGCGCTACTGCGGTATTTTTATGGCTCAAAAGCTCCCGGAAACTGGCCATCGGTATCGGCCTGATTGCAACGATCACGTTACTGGTTACGTTCATGCCGGCCAAATGGGAGGAACGGATGCATACCATCGATACCTACCAGCAGGACGCTTCTGCCATGGGCCGTATCAATGCCTGGCATATGGCCTGGAATCTGGCCATGGACCGGCCGATTGTGGGCGGCGGTTTTGAAATTTATGACAAAGAAGTTTTTGCGAAATACGCCCCTGACCCGCTTGACGTACACGCCGCTCACAGCATCTATTTCCAGATACTCGGAGAACATGGTTTTGTCGGACTTATCCTGTTTTTGACGCTGGGCGTAATAACCTGGCGCAACGGCAGCTGGATTATCGCCAGGACGCGAGACCGGCCTGATTTGCTGTGGGCTTCCAATCTCGCCAAAATGCTGCAGGTAAGCCAGATCGCTTACGCAACCGGCGGCGCTTTCCTGAGTCTGGCCTATTTCGACATGCCCTATTACGTTCTGGCGGCTATGGTCGTTACTAAAATCCTGGTTGAACGCGCTTTGAGCACCGAACAGCCGTCGGCAATACCGGCAAGCAGAAAAATCATAAAAAAACGTCTGGTTTTTTCCGGAAACGCATCGCTGAATCTGGACAAGGTACGCAGACAACCATGAAATCATGACTTCGTGCAAGCATCTGCCAGCAATTATGTCCCAGTCTCGCAAGATTAATTTTAATTACATTTTAGTTACAGAAATCAAGCCCTTCTGCCTTGCTCAATCCGCTTCGAAGCAGGATGCGTCGCTTGTATTTAATTGAACATCGTAATAAACTGTTTAGCATTCAAAACCATTAAGCTGTGTTATGCCATTAATGATGAATCGTCCCGTCCTAGATCATAATCAAGATGTGATCGCGTCATTTTTTGAAAAGACGAGCGGGAAAATGTCTCCCTACAGTGTTGACTTCAGTGAAGAAGATGACTCAAAAAGCCTGACCGAAAACAGCGAATTCAGGATACGGCTGGCGAATACCGTCAATCGGCGAGGCGCCGCGAGCATACTCATCAATAAAATGTATTCCTGGCGCGGCTACGGCGACGGCAATCTCGGCACCCCCGCATCCAGCCCGAACCGTATCACTCTGCTGGCATCCGGACCTTCCGACCTGCCTATAGGCACCATTTCCATGGGACTGGATTCGTCGTCGGGATTGTGCGCGGATGTCATGTACCGCGAGGAACTTGAAGCGCTGCGCGGACAAGGCAAGATAATTTGCGAATATAATCGCCTGGCCATCGATCCTGAAATCAAATCCAAACGGGTGCTGGCAAGCCTGTTTC
>JAJYPZ010000306.1 GCA_021794855.1 Pseudomonadota bacterium
TTCGCGTTGTTGCAGACTCAGACCGGGCCGGCTATGTATTTCGCCATAACCGAATTCGATAATAAATCTGCCGAAATCGGGACAAATCGAGGACAAGCTTTCCATGACGCTATCCGCCGCGACTTCATCGACCTCTTTCAGCCTCTGCACCCCTCGCTCGTACGCAGCATTATTCATAACTAATCCTTTCCTCCGAATAAATCGTGCAGCATGATATTGGCATGGCAGCCTAGCCGGTAATCGCCAATAACAAAAGGCAAATCCTGACGGATTTGCCTTTTGTTTATAGCCAGCGTACAAGTGTTCCGCCGTTTTCTGTATGCCTAATGACGTTTTTTAAGCTGGTGTATCGCCGCAATTTGCGCCATGGCTTCCGCCAGTTCTATTTGCGCCCTGGCATAATCCATCACGGAAGACCGGTCTCTCATGGCATCTTCCGCCCGACGCTTGGCTTCAAGCGCCTGCGCTTCGTCCAGATCCTGTCCGCGTATCGCGGTATCGGACAAAATCGTAACCAGATGTGGCTGCACTTCCAGCATTCCGCCCGAAACGTAAATAAGCTCTTCTTCGAGACTATCCGGCTTTTTGATCCGCACCGATCCGGGCTTTATTTTAGTCAGCAGCTGGGTGTGAAGCGGATATATGCCGACTTCTCCCATTTCTGCCGGTACGATGACAAATTCGGCATCCCCGGAAAACAATGATGCTTCCGCGCTTACTATATCTACGTGTATGGTGGTTGCCATAATTTCTCTTTCCATGCGTGCTGTCAGTGGGCGCAAAATATAAATGCGCCCTGGCCTGGATTATTGAAGGGTTTTGGCCTTCTCTACGACTTCTTCTATCGTACCGACCATGTAGAAAGCCTGTTCCGGCAGATGATCGTATTCGCCGTTTACGATAGCCTTGAAGCCGCTGATCGTGTCTTTAAGCGATACGTATTTGCCCGGCGCACCGGTGAATACTTCCGCAACAAAGAAAGGCTGCGACAGAAAGCGCTGGATTTTACGGGCGCGAGCCACGGCCAGTTTGTCTTCCGGAGCCAGTTCGTCCATGCCCAGAATAGCAATAATATCGCGTAATTCCTTGTAGCGCTGCAATACGGTTTGAACGCCGCGCGCGACACTGTAATGCTCGTCGCCTACAACCAGAGGATCGAGCTGACGCGAGGTTGAGTCCAGCGGATCTACTGCTGGGTAAATACCCAGCTCGGCCACTTGCCGCGATAACACAACCGTTGCATCAAGGTGGGCAAACGTCGTGGCCGGAGACGGATCGGTCAAATCGTCGGCAGGCACGTAGACAGCCTGGATCGATGTGATGGACCCTTTCTTGGTCGAAGTGATGCGCTCTTGCAGGCGACCCATTTCTTCAGCCAGCGTAGGTTGATATCCCACCGCCGAAGGCATCCGCCCAAGCAGCGCCGACACTTCAGTACCGGCGAGCGTATAGCGGTAGATGTTATCGACGAACAGCAATACGTCGCGGCCTTCGTCGCGGAAATATTCCGCCATCGTCAAACCGGTCAGGGCCACGCGCAAACGGTTGCCTGGCGGCTCATTCATCTGCCCGTATACCAGCGCAACCTTGTCCAGCACGCCGCCGTCTTTCATTTCATGGTAAAAGTCGTTACCTTCCCGCGTCCGCTCGCCCACGCCAGCAAATACCGAATAGCCGCTGTGCTCAACGGCGATATTGCGGATCAGCTCCATCATGTTGACTGTTTTACCTACGCCGGCGCCACCGAACAGGCCGACTTTACCGCCTTTGGCGAAAGGACAAATCAGATCGATCACCTTGATGCCGGTTTCCAGCAATTCATTGGAAGCAGCCAGTTCGTCGAATGCCGGTGCCTTGCGATGTATGCCCCAGGTCGTTTCGTTGCCGATAGGTCCCATGTCATCGATAGGCTTGCCCAGCACGTCCATGATCCGACCCAAAGTCTTTATGCCGACCGGTACGGAAATCGGTGCGCCGGTGCCGGTGACGGTCATGCCGCGCCGCAAACCGTCGGTCGTTCCCATGGCGATTGCCCTGACGATACCGTCGCCCAATTGTTGCTGCACTTCCAGCGTAAGATCGGAAGTATCCATTACTAGTGCGTCATAAACCTTGGGCAGTGAGTCACGCGGAAACTCTACGTCTACCACTGGTCCAATGATTTGTACGATTTTGCCTTGACTCATCGTCGTTCCTTGAAATATCAAAATTGCTTAAACGGCCGCAGCACCTGCTACGATCTCGGAGAGTTCTTTGGTAATGGCGGCCTGACGGGTCTTGTTATAGACCAGTTTGAGTTCGCCTATTACGTTTTTGGCGTTGTCGGAAGCGGCTTTCATCGCCACCATACGCGCACTTTGCTCGCAAGCCATATTTTCTGCCACAGCTTGATAAATTAATGCCTCGACATAACGAATCAGCAAGGCGTCCATCACTTCCTTGGCATCGGGTTCGTATATATAATCCCAGTAGTGCTTCAAATCGTCGTTAACCGGAGCCGATAGTGGCAGGAGCTGTACCATTACCGGCTCTTGTTTCATCGTATTGATGAAACGATTGTAGAATACATACAAGGTGTCGATTTTACCTTCCATGTACGCGTCGAGCATGACCTTGACCGGTCCGATCAGGCGA
>JAJYPZ010000307.1 GCA_021794855.1 Pseudomonadota bacterium
CTATGTCGTCGCCCTCAAACAAAACCCGCAATCGGGCCTCTGGTGGATGGGTCTGGGCATATCGGAAAAAGCCGCCGGCCACGTTGCCGAAGCGCATGAAGCGTTTGCGCGGGCGAAAGCGACCAACAGCCTGAGCCCCGATTTGCAGGCCTACGTCGAACAGCAATTGCACCAGCCCTGAATAAAACCGAGAAATGCCAGATTGCACACCGAAATAAAAAAACAATCCTATTTGCACTATTAAAGAGCCATTAAGAATCAACAGCCAACAATTAACTTATTGTATATACAATAGATTTGTATTGGCCCGATTATTGCTTTGAGTTAAGAGGAGCATAAATGCTCATGCGTTTATGCTCTATCTTCATTCTCCATGCGGTATTAAGGGCATCTTTCGGGATGCCCTCTTTTTTTATCGCCTGCATTGCCCACGCGATTTTCAGGCGCTTACAGCGAAATAAAGGCAGCCGCTGTAATCGTGCAAACCGCTCGCGCCACGGTCAGGCTGTTCATCTCCTCAGGGCAGAGTACAATGGCGACTTTTGCTGCTTTGTTAAATTTACCGTGATCCGCTTTACTCAACTCAACCTTGCCCGCTCCGCCAAACCGCTCATAGAACAAGCTAATCTGCAAATCTATCCCGGGCAAAAGATCGGGCTGACGGGCGCTAACGGTTGCGGGAAATCCAGTCTGTTCGCCCTGTTGCGGGGCGAATTGCAGGCGGAAGCGGGAAATCTGGAATTGCCGCCCGCCTGGGTGATCGCCCACGTCTCGCAGGACACGCCGGCATTGCAGCAAGCGGCGCTGGAATTCGTCCTCGACGGCGATCAGCGCCTGCGCCGGATCGAGCAGGAACTCGAACTGGCCGGCGCTGCCGGTCGCGGCGAGTCGGTCGGCGAACTGCATGCGGAACTGGCGGCCATCGACGGTTACACTGCCCGCTCCCGGGCTGCGGAATTGCTGCACGGACTAGGTTTCAGCGATGCCGATACGGACAAAGCCGTCGCGATCTTCTCCGGCGGTTGGCGGGTGCGGCTGAATCTTGCGCAGGCCTTGATGAGCCGCTCGGATTTGCTGCTGCTGGACGAGCCGACCAACCATCTCGACCTCGACGCGATCCTGTGGCTGGAAAGCTGGCTGAAAAGCTATGCCGGTACTCTGCTGCTGATTTCGCACGACCGCGATTTTCTCGACGCCGTCACCACTCATATCGCTCATATCGAACATCGCGAGATACGCTTGTACAGCGGTAACTATTCGGCCTTCGAAGGCCAGCGCGCGGCGCATCTGGCGGTACAGCAGGCGTTGTTCGACAAACAGCAGCGCCAGCGTTTGCATCTGGAAGATTACATCGCGCGCTTCCGCGCCAAGGCCACCAAAGCCCGTCAGGCCCAAAGCCGCATCAAGGCGCTGGCGCGGATGGAAACGATCAGCGCGGCAGAAGTCGATTCGCCTTTCAGCTTCAGCTTCCGCCCCCCTGTGCATATGCCGGATCCGCTGCTCGATATTCGTCACGCCAGCGCCGGGTACGGCGATCGGGTGCTGCTTGCCGATATCGAACTGGCGGTGCGCTCCGGCGAGCGCATCGGCTTGCTCGGGCGCAACGGCGCAGGAAAATCCACCCTGATCAAATTGCTGGCGGGGGAAATCGACCCTCTGCACGGTAGCCGTACCGAAGGCCGCGGCCTCGCCATCGGCTATTTCGCCCAGCACCAGCTCGAACAGTTGCGTCCGGAGGAATCCCCGCTGCAACACTTGCAGCGTTTGTCGCCGGACGCGCGCGAGCAGGAACTGCGCGACTTTCTCGGTACTTTCGATTTTCGCAACGATAGTGCCCTGTCGCCGTGCGCCCCGTTTTCCGGCGGCGAGAAATCGCGGTTGGCGCTCGCTTTGCTGATCTGGCAGCGCCCTAATCTGTTATTGCTCGACGAACCGACCAATCATCTGGACATCGGCATGCGCCACGCCATCAACGTCGCCCTGCAGGATTTCGAAGGCGGCGTCGTACTGGTCTCGCACGACCGGGCTTTGCTTGCCGCCACCTGCGACCGCTTTATGATTGTGGGCGAGGGCGGCGCGCGCGGTTTCGACGGCGATCTGGACGACTATCGGGACAGCCTGCACCAGCAGCGGCTTGCCGCCGCACGTATCGACCCGGAAAAAACCGGACGGCGCGAGCAGCGCAAACAGAACGCGCAGGAACATCAGGCGCGTCTGGCGCAACGCCGCCCCATCGTCAAGGAAATCGAACAGATCGAACGGCAACTGGCGGAATGGCAAAACGAGAAAACGGAACTGGAGCGGCAGCTCGGCGACAACGAACTATATCAGACTGTCCAAAGAGAGCCATTACAGACCTTGCTGAAACGACAGGGCGAACTCGCCCGTGGGATCGATCGGGCCGAAGAACGCTGGCTCGGTTTGCAAGACACGCTGGCGGAGTTCGACAAGACGGGTTAGGATAATAAGCGACTCTTGCCGGATTCGTGACCGCTTGCTCAATATACCGCATCGTGATTGCCCACATTTACCAGAATAATCCGTTCATCCTGGATCAGTAATTCCAGCGTAATGCGATAAGAAAGATTAATGGAAATCGAATGCAACGTTTGCAACTTGCCGTTTAAAGCATG
>JAJYPZ010000308.1 GCA_021794855.1 Pseudomonadota bacterium
AATTGTTCGAACAGGAAATTCTGGCGCCGGCTTCGCGCAATTTCTCAATCACCGCATCCAGCGTATCGGTACGGGTGCGATGCAAGGTGATTTTTCCTTGCGTCATCGTAGCCGCGACCAGGTAGGTGCCGGTTTCGATGCGATCGGCCATGATGCTGTAAGCGGCTCCGTGCAGTCGCGCTACTCCGCGTATCGTCACCGTATCTGTACCGGCGCCATGGATATCGGCTCCCATCGCAATCAGGCAGTTAGCCAGGTCTACTACTTCCGGTTCCCGTGCCGCATTTTCGAGTATGGTGACACCTTCCGCCAGGCTTGCCGCCATCATGAGATTCTCGGTACCGGTTACGGTCACGCTATCCATAAAAATACGTGCACCCTTCAAACGGCGGGCTTTGGCATGGATGTAACCGCGTTCGATAGTAATGTCCGCACCCATCGCCTTGAGACCTTTGATATGCAGGTCGACCGGGCGCGATCCAATTGCGCAGCCGCCTGGCAACGATACCATCGCTTCGCCGTATCGCGCCAGCAGGGGGCCTAGCACCAGGATCGACGCACGCATCGTTTTCACCAGTTCGTACGGGGCTTGCAAAGTATTCAGGCTCGCCGCCAACAGATCGATGCCGCCGCTTTCGTCGAGACTGACCTGCATGCCCAGATGCCCCAGCAGCGTCAGCGTCGTGCTGATGTCTTTGAGCTTGGGCAAATTATCGAGATGCAGCGTTTCTTCAGTCAGCAGCGCGGCGCACAAAATAGGCAGGGCTGCATTTTTGGCGCCGGAAATATTGATTTCACCCTGTAGCCGCAGGCCGCCCTGGATTGCCAGTTTATCCATTAACGGCTGGCCTCGGCCCATTGCTCCGGCGTATATGTCTTCATCGACAAAGCGTGTATTTCCGCTTTCATACGGTCACCCAGCGCGCGATAGACCAGTTGATGCTGCTGAACGCGATTTTTACCGGCGAATGCGGCGCTGACGATGATCGCTTCGAAATGTTCGCCATCACCCGCTACCTGTACCAGATCGCAAGACATGCCGGTTTCGATCGAATGTTTGATGCTGTCGGGTTGGACCATTTTTAAAATTCCTTTAATGCCGCAGCCGGTAGCCGCGTTGCAACAGTATGAGACAGAGGGCGGATAATGCCAGGAAACACGACAAAACAACGGCCAGACTTAAATCCGGCGAAACGTCGCTGACGCCGAAAAACCCGTAACGGAATCCGTCTATCATATAAAAAACCGGATTAAAACGCGAGACCTGGATCCAGAACGGAGGCAAAGTATGGATGGAATAAAATACCCCGGAAAGAAAAGTCAGCGGCATGATAATAAAATTTTGAAATGCCGCCAGCTGATCGAATTTTTCCGCCCACATTCCGGCAATCACCCCTAACGCGCCCAGCACTCCCGACGCCAGAAAAGCAAACGCAATAATCCATAGCGGATGCGACAGCAACAAATCTGGATAAAAAAACAGCGTGCCGATAAAAACCCCCATCCCTACCACCAGACCGCGCACTATTGAGGCTAGAAGATAGGCCAGAAAAAACACCAGATACGATAATGGAGCCAACAGAACGAATACGATGTTGCCGGTAATTTTGGACTGGATCAGGCTCGATGAACTGTTGGCGAAGGCGTTCTGCAGCATCGACATCATCACCAGTCCCGGCACCAGAAAGGCGATATACGGTATGCCCGGGTAAGCTTGCACATGGCGCGACAATACATGCGAAAAAATAAGCAGATACAGTAAAGCGGTGATGATGGGAGCCAGCACGGTTTGAAACGCCACTTTCCAGAAGCGCAGCATTTCTTTATAAAATAAAGTATAAAATCCGGTCATGATCGTCCCATAATCTGCACAAAAACATCTTCAAGATCCGGCTGCGACAAAGACACGGTTTCGATCGCCACGCCGCCGATACGCAACTGCGCGAGCACCGGTTCCAGGTCGGCGGGCGAGGTCAAGACCATCGTATAGACATTTTCTGCCTGCCTGACTGCGCGTGCAGCCAGTCTCTCAGGCAATACACCGGATTTTATGCTTATCTGCAGTTTTAGTTCGTTCGCGTTTTTTAATAGATCGGAGGTCTTGTCCAAGGCGACCAATCTGCCCTGCTTGAGCATCGCCACCCTGTTGCACAATGCTTCGGCCTCCTCCAGATAATGCGTAGTGAGCATGATGGTGTGTCCGGCGGCATTCAATTGGCGGACAAAGTTCCACAAGGAAAGTCGCAATTCCACATCTACGCCGGCAGTAGGTTCGTCCAGAATAATGACCGGAGGTTTATGGACCAGCGCCTGCGCAACGAGTACGCGTCGCTTCATGCCTCCCGACAACGTACGCATATTCATATTGGCTTTATCAAGCAGACCGAGATTATGCAGGATTTCATCAATCCACACGTCATTACGCCGCAAGCCGAAATAACCCGATTGCATGCGCAGTGTTTCCCGTACCGTAAAAAAGGGATCGTAAGCAAGTTCCTGCGGGACAACACCTAATAATTGCCGGGACGAGCGGTAGTTTTCGACCACATCATGGCCCATGATTTCAGCTTTGCCACCATCGGCGCGGGTAAGGCCGGCCAGGATACTGATCAGGGTCGTTTTACCGGCACCG
>JAJYPZ010000309.1 GCA_021794855.1 Pseudomonadota bacterium
CGCTGCCGTTCAAGATCATGCTGTTCGTGCTGGTGGATGGCTGGCAGTTGCTCATGGGCTCTCTCGCCCAGAGTTTTTACTGATACATTTATTAACGAGGAATAGCCATGAATCCGGAAAGCGTTATGACTCTCGGACGCCATGCCATGGAAATCACGCTGATGGTCGCAGCTCCGATGCTGCTGGTCGCGCTGGGCATCGGTTTGATAGTCAGTATCTTTCAGGCCGCGACGCAGATTAACGAAACGACACTGTCGTTCATCCCAAAACTGGTCGGAATTTTTATTGCCCTGATCGTAGCCGGCCCCTGGATGCTAACGATCATGCTCGATTACATGCGCGAAGTTTTCACTAACCTGCCGACCTTGGCAGGATAGCGCCGACCGCGCCATATGATCACTTTCTCAACCGCCACTTTATACGCCTGGATAGGCGCATTTGTCTGGCCCTTGACGCGCATTCTAGGACTGATCAGCGCAGCCCCGGTGTTCGGCCACAGCAGCGTACCCATCACGTTCAAAATCGGGCTGGGCGTCGTGCTGGCGATCATTATCGCACCCAATCTTCCCCCTCTGCCCGATATCAATCCAGCATCGCTTCCCGGTCTGGCAATCCTGATCCAGCAATTTATCATCGGCACCGCGCTGGGGTTTGTCATGCGCCTGGTATTCATGGCGATAGACATGGCAGGCGCGATTATCGGCATGACGATGGGATTGAGTTTCGCCAGCTTTTTCGATGCCGAAACTCAGGGTCAGACCACTTCCATCAGCCAGTTTCTGACGCTGCTGGCGACGCTGATGTTTTTAGGCATCAACGGCCATCTGCTGCTGATTGCAAATCTGGCGGACAGTTTCAATACGCTGCCCATCGGCATGTGGCCCGGCAATCATCTGTTCCTGCAAATAGTAAACTGGAGCGGGATACTTTTCCGCGATGGCGTGCAAATAGCCTTGCCCATAGTGACAGCCGTATTGATTACCAATATTGCCCTGGGCATATTGACCCGCGCGTCGCCCCAGCTCAATTTATTCGGTATCGGCTTCCCCATTACCATCGGTCTGGGTTATCTGGCGATTGCGCTGACGCTGCCGTACCTGGCAACGCCTATGGAAACGGTACTGGGACACGGCCTGCAATTTACCCAGCGGATGCTGCGGCCTTAGCAACAGCCTCTTATACTATACACAATCTACCGTTCCCAGCTGCTAATTCAAACATTATTGCCGGCCAGAATTTGCTCCAGCAATTTATGTTTACCGGTATTGAAAGGATTAATGACCGTGACTCCCCGCCAGGTAAAACCATCATTGAAATCTTCGCTCAACAATACCCGGCAGCCCTGTTCAGCGGCAACAGACATGATCAATCCATCCCACATTGAAATCTGATGGTCGCGAATCAAATCAAATGCGGATTGAAATGCCGACCACGTTGTATCCGCGATATTAAACGCATCAGCCCACATCAATATGGCTTGTTCCGCGTCAATACAGCTTATTTTCAGCTTCCCTGTCAATACCCGAAATAGCTCGCCTAATGTCTGTGTCGGCAGGACAACCTCTTCAGCCTGTAATTGTCTGATTAAATTGACTGCCGACGTACATTTCGGGGCATCCCCCATCCCTTCGGCATAAGCCAGAATATTGGTATCCAGCGCCACTCTCATTAATCGTATAACTCATCGCGTACCCAGTTCCTCGCGCCCGTCACGACTTGTGCCTGCAATCGCGCCAACAAGACCTCTTTTGCAATGTCTTTCCGGGCAGATCGACCGCGTATAGGCGACAGGGTGGCCACGGGTTTCCCTCTAGACAGTACGACGAGCTCCTCGCCCTGTCCGACGGCTCGCAACATACTGGAAAAATGCCGGTTAGCATCAGCTGCTGTGACTGCTCTCATAAATCACCCAAATTGTAGTGTTCAGCACTATTCAAACACGATTTTTGCTGTGCGGCAACTTCTCATGAAGATCGTTGTGAGTCTTTAAAAAAAACACCATCCGATACTCATCGGCAAATACTCCCTCGAAATTAACCGCTTCAGGTTCATGAGCAAAAATCTGAAACCCCAGAGACGCATACAGATTTCTGGCACGCTCATTGCGGGCCAGTACCGTAAGATATAGCTGGCGCAAACCCGGGATGAGTTCAGCATACGCTATCGCTGCTTTCAATAACGCTTTGCCTGTTCCGTGCCCTGCAGCGTCCGGGCGTACAAACATGCGAAACAATAACGCTTTGTGTTTTAGTTTGGCTCCGGCATCGCGTTCCAGACTCACCGTCCCGACAAGCCGGGAATCGGCAAAAGCACCCAGGGTAAAACTTTCCGCCGTGAATCGAGTCGGTATTTGCGGCAATGGCTCGTCTTCGAACGAGATTCGAAAAAATCGTCCTGCTCTTTCAATGCCTTGATCCAGAGCAAAGAATAATCTTCCCTATCGATCGCTTGTAATAATCGAATTTCCATTGCGTTTCAATTCCGCGAGGGTCAGCCAGGCAAATTTATAGTATTCATTTTGTTTGCGCACCGTCAGGCCGATAACTTCCCGCAGGGGTATGACAGGCGATGGATAGTCTGTTCCAGCCATTGATGGCGACGATAGCCAGGGTCAGATCGATCAGTTCCTTTT
>JAJYPZ010000310.1 GCA_021794855.1 Pseudomonadota bacterium
GCCCGATTAAATCGGGACTTCTCTAAAGATATGGGATGTTTCCGATTTTACAAGAGAATCCAGCCTTAACCTGCCAGCAACGGATCCAGTCCGCCCGCGCGGTCCAGGGCCGACAAATCGTCAAAGCCGCCGATGTGGGTATCGCCCACATAAATTTGCGGCACGGTACGGCGCCCGGTGCGGGTCATCATTTCTTCACGGCGGCCCGATTCAAGATCGACCCGGATTTTGGTAACCGCAACCCCTTTGCCGAGCAACAAGCGTTCAGCCATAACGCAGTAGGGGCATACTGCGGTGCAGTACATGGTAACTTCAGCCATTATTTTACCGTCGGCAAACCGGCTTGCTGCCAAGCCAGGATGCCGCCTTTCAAATTGAAAACCTTGGTAAAGCCGTTTTTCCGCAAGATGCCGCATGCCATGGAAGAACGGGCGCCGGAGCGGCAATTCACAACGATAGTCTGGTCTTTGTACTTTTCCAGAGGCTTCAGGCCGTTAGCCAGTTGTCCGACCGGAATATGTTTGGCGTCGGCAATGTGGCCGCTGTTGAATTCATCGGCTTCACGTACGTCGAGAACGATGGCGTTTTCGTGATTGATGAGCTGGACTGCGCCCGTCGCATCGACTTCCGAGGCGCCGCTAATCTTGCCGCGCAAGCTTGGAAATATCAGCATGAAACCTGAAAAAGCGGCCAAAACAATCAGCCAAATGTTGTGTTGTACAAAATCCAAAATACGCTCCTATAATCCGCAGCCTGATTTTACCCCTGCCTTTTTCAGCATGATGTCCATGGGGCAAAAACGGGTGATGCCACTTTGAAATAAATTAAACCCGACAAAGGCGGTAAACCAGAGCCAGCTAGGGCTGCTCAGGTTTGCCGTTCCAGCAGAGTGTGCCAGTGCCAATGATAGCATGATGAAAAAGCCAGCGATAATGCGGACGATACGTTCTACGGTCATGATGTTTCCTTATGTTTAAATCAAAGCGGTTTTTTCGAGGCGGCGTTCCCATAGATAGTACATGAGGGGAATGACCACCAGTGTTAATACAGTGGAGGCGAAGGTGCCAAAAATCAAGGATACGGCCAAGCCGCCGAATACCGGGTCGGTGATCATGATAGCCGAGCCCAGAATGATCGCCAGTGCGGTGAGCATGATCGGGCGGAAACGCACCGCACCCGCTTCGATCACAGCCTGCTCCAGGCCATAGCCTTGCTTGCGATAATCGATGATGAAGTCGATCAGCAGCAAGGAGTTGCGTACCACTACGCCTGCCAGGGCGATCACGCCGATCATCGAAGTGGCGGTAAACGCCTGCTGAGTGATCCAGTGGCCGGGGAAGACGCCGACCAGCGTCAGCGGTATCGCACCCATTACGATCAGCGGCATCACGAAGGATTTGTAATAGCCGACCAGCATGAGATAGATAAATACCAGTGCGACGATGAAGGCCGAACCCAGGTCGCGGAACACATCGAGCGTGAGGCGCATCTCGCCGCCCCACAGCAAATGATAGCCGACGACATCGTCAGGCTGAGCTTCACCGAAACCCAGATTGCCGGTTTTGAAAGCGATGCCATTGGAAAGCATCTTGCCATCCAGCATCTTGTCGAGAGCAAGCACGGCGTAGACCGGGCTGGATTTCAGCAATTCGCCGCCGACCATGACGACGGGATGCTGGTCGCGATCGTAGATGGGCTTGTCCTGCGTGGTGCGTTCAACGGTAGCGATTGCGGATAACGGAATCTGCTGTCCCATCATGTTGGTGATGCGGATCGACAGTATCTGCTCGGGCGTCTGCCGTTGACTGCGCGGCAGACGTACTGTCAGGTTGACCGGTTCGCGGCTGTCATCGACGTGTACCGTACCGATGTTGAAGCCGGAGACATAATCGTGCAGCAGTTTTGCGACCTGGCCGACTGCAACGCCGGAGAGCGCGGCTTTTTCTTTGTCCACCTTGATGTGGAAGGAGTCCACAGTGCTGGTAACCGTATCGTCGGCGTTGATGATGCCGTATACCTTGGCGAAATCACGATCGACGTCGGCGGCCGCGCTACGCAACTTGTTGTAATCCGGGCCGTATAGCTCGGCCAGGATTTGCGATTGCACCGGCGGTCCCGGCGGCGTTTCATAGAGCTTGATTTTGGCGCGCGGGAAGGCCTGGCGTACCGGGTTTAACGCCGTATCCAGGTTCTGCACGATCTGATGCGATGAAGTCGAACGTTCATGCTTGCTGGTAAGATTCACCCGCAATTGCGCGATATTGTCGCCGCGTTTGAGCATGTCGCCGCGCACCAGCGCCGCGAAATCGACCGGCGCGGTCATGCCGAGAAAAGTCTGGTAATCGGTTACGAACCGGGTCTTTGACAGTACGTCACCTACCGCACGTGCAACGCGATCAGTTTCAGCGAGCGTGCTGCCTGCCGGCGTATCCACTTGCAGCAGAAAGGTGTTGGTATTGTCATTCGGCAGCATTTTCAGCTCTACGCCCATGGCCGATAACGGGCCATTGATGCCGGATGGGCGGATGAACTGCCAGGCTGGCTGGATCATCGCTGCTATCAGCAAACCCGCGACCACGATGAACAGCAGATTGCGTTTGCCGCTGTGCCGGATGAGCGGGGTGA
>JAJYPZ010000311.1 GCA_021794855.1 Pseudomonadota bacterium
GATCACGGCGCGCAAATTATTATAAACGGCTTCCGGTGCAGTGATGATCAGGGAGTTGGTGGCCGTGTCGGCCTGTATCATGCCGCTGCCGGGAGCCGACGGCGAAAGCGAAGCGGTTTGCAGCAGACTGGGCGATGACGACATCGACGGCCCCGAGGATATCGATGAACCCGGGGAAGACGACGAAGCAACCGGCGAACCCGGGGCTGGCGAGGACGACGCGGACGAGGATGAAGCGGACTGGGCGCCGCTGGATTGCGAGGGCGGTTTCATGGGGGTGCTGGGCGTCGGTGCGTTGGGTTCGCCGGTCACTACCGCGCTCAGCGTCTGCGCCAGTCTGCCGGCATCGGCGTTTTTAAGGTAAATGACATGGATATTGCCCATATCGCCGGTAGACGTATCGAGTTTTTCGATCAGCCGCTTGAGCATCGCCACGCGCGAGGTATTGGTCGAATCCAGTATCAGGCTGTTGGTGCGTTCGTCGACTACTACGCTGACGTGCTGGCCGGGTTCGTTCGTCGCGCCGGGTGCATTGGCGGTACTAGTGAGGTGGCTGACGATTCTGGCGACGTCGATGGCCGATGCATGATGTAATTCTATCATGACCGCGTCGTCGCCGGGCTGGTCGATCGCATCGATAATGCGGTCGATACGCTTGAGATTGTCCGCGTAATCGGTAATGACCAAGGTGTTGCTGTTGGGATAGGCGGCGACGGTATTGTTGGGGGAAATCAGCGGTCGCAATACCGGTATCAGTTGCGCGGCGGACTGGTGTTTGAGTACATACACTTGCGTTACGATTTCTCCGCCAGACGGCGGGGCCCTCCCTGTCGTTTGCGTATAATTCAGCTTGGCGTCCGCTTCGGGCAGGATCTTGGTGACGCCGTTTGATTCGACGGCGGCATAGCCCTGCAGTCGCAACGCCGAAAGCAGTATGGGATAAATCAGCGCGCGCGAAACCGGTTTGGAGGATACGATATTGATCGTCCCTTTTACGCGCGGGTCGATCAGGAAATTTTTGCCGGTAATCTGTCCTACGGCTTTGATGACCGAGACGATGTCCGAATTGACGAAATTGAGCGTAATGTTTTCTTCTTCAGCGTGGGCGCAGATACCGAAGAAAAAAATCAGGGTGGCAATAATAATTTTTAAAATCACAAAAAAGCACTTTCGGTTATGATTAGAGCCTTCTTATACCACATTCATGTGACACATTAATTTAATGTAAGCGGCGGCGCGTTTTCCTTCAGATTCAATCGACTTTTTACTCCGTCCCGATCGATTACGACGTGATCCCTGTATATGCCGTCTAGTCGCATTCCCGGCTGGATTTGCGCAGTCGACGGCAGCATCATGCTTTTTCCGCCGCTGTCTCTCAAAATAGCTACCCCGCCGGAACCGTTTGCGGCAGCGAAAACTCCTTCCAGTACGAGATTCGGCGGCGGCAAATTCATGACGGTACGATTATTGAGCAAACGATGGTCAATTATTGTTTCGGCAGCGTCGCCAGTCGGCATGTAGGTTCCGCCCGGTAGGGCTTGCGTGACGGGCGTCAGAAAGACCCAGGTCCATTTCGCAGCCAGGGCGCAGAGGGCGATAAGCATAATCAGATTCAATATGCCGAAACCGGAACGACGCAGCGAAACGAATAAATAGTTCATAATTGTGCGGTACAATAGCAATGCTTCTATTCTAGCCGAGACTCCTTATTGCAGCGACTGATTTTTGAGAGTATGAAATCCATGGGCATCAAATCTTCCGTACAAAAAGGCTTCACCCTGATTGAAGTGATGGTGGTAATACTTATACTCGGTATCCTGGCCGCTCTCATCGTTCCAAAAATCATGAGCCGTCCCGACGAAGCGCGCCGCGTGGCGGCCAGACAGGATATCGGCTCGATCATGCAGGCGCTCAAACTGTACCGGCTCGATAACCAGACCTATCCGACTACCGAGCAAGGTTTGCAGGCGCTGGTGCAGAAACCGGTTACTCCGCCGATTCCTCCGGACTGGAAATCCAATGGATACCTTGAACGCCTGCCGCCGGACCCGTGGGGAAATCCCTACCAATATCTGAATCCGGGTCTGCACGGCAAAATAGACGTATTCAGCCTTGGCGCTGATGGCGCGCCGGGCGGCAAAGGCAATGATGCCGATATCGGATCGTGGGAACTCTGACTTGATCAGCCTGCTGCAGCGAGCGCAGGGCTTTACCTTAATAGAAGTTGTCGTGGTGCTGCTGTTGATGGGGATCGTTTCCGCACTTGTCGTTGCAAATATCGCGCCCGACGACAAAAAGGAATTGCGGCTCGAAAGCGAAAGACTGGCCGCGCTGTTTGAACAGGCCAGCATGGATGCGCGAGCCAGCGGCAATGCGATAGCCTGGACTTCGGACGGCAGCGGTTATGTTTTTCAGGAAAAATTGCCGGGCAGCGACTGGGTTGACAAAAGCGACGACATATACCGTCCGCATAAATTGCCTGCCGAAATGCGTATTCTTGCCGCTTCATCCGATCAGCCTGGATTGTCGCCCGGTGCCCGGCTGGTATTCAATCCCAGCGGGATCAATCTGCCTTTCGATATTATATTGATGA
>JAJYPZ010000312.1 GCA_021794855.1 Pseudomonadota bacterium
TTTGCAGCCCAGTGCGATCATCGGCGCGGTACCGAAACCGAAACTCTCGGCGCCCAGAATAGCCGCCTTGACCACGTCGTGACCGGTTTTCAGGCCGCCGTCGGTCTGCACCCGGACGCGCCCGCGTAAACCGTTGGCGCGCAGTACCTGCTGTGCTTCGGAAAGCCCCAGTTCCCACGGCGAACCCGCATATTTTACGCTGGTAAGCGGAGACGCGCCGGTGCCGCCGTCGTAACCGGAAATAGTGATCAAATCGGCGTAGGCTTTGGCAACTCCGGCCGCGACCGTACCAACGCCCGGTTCGGCGACCAGCTTGACCGATACCAGCGCTGTCGGATTGACCTGTTTCAAATCGAAAATTAGCTGCGCCAGATCCTCGATGGAATAAATATCGTGGTGCGGCGGCGGCGAAATCAGGGAAATACCCGGCTTGGCGCAGCGCAGGCGCGCTATCATGGCGGACACCTTGTGCCCCGGCAACTGGCCGCCTTCGCCCGGTTTCGCGCCCTGCGCGATTTTGATTTGCAGGACTTCGGCGTTGACCAGATAATGCGCGGTGACGCCGAAACGTCCCGATGCGACCTGCTTGATTTTGGACATTTTCGCCGTGCCGTAGCGCGCCGGATCTTCGCCGCCTTCGCCCGAATTGGAGCGTCCGCCGATGCGATTCATGCCTTCGGCCAGCGCTTCGTGCGCTTCCGGCGAGAGGGCGCCGAGCGACATGCCGGCCGAATCAAAGCGTTTGAGAATTTTTTCTACCGATTCGACTTCTTCCAGCGCGATCGGCGTCGCGTTTCCGCGCAGGTCCAGTAAATCGCGCAACATGGCGATCTGGCGACCGTTAACCAGATTGGCGTATTCCTTGTACAGGGCATAATCGCCTGATTTGACTGCTTTTTGCAATTGCATCACGACGTCGGGATGATACGCGTGGAATTCTTCGCCGAAGATAAATTTCAGCAGCCCGCCCTGCCCGATCGGACGCATCGGATTGTACGCCGTGCGCGCCAGCTGTTTCTGGTCGTCCTCGAAATCGGCGAAATTCGCGCCGGAAATCCGGGACACCGTGCCTTTCAGACATAAATCGATGACTTCTTCATGGATGCCGATGGCCTCGAACAATTGTGCGCCGCGATAGCTCGCCACCGTCGAAATACCCATTTTTGACAGCACTTTAAGCAAGCCTTTGTCGATGCCTTTGCGGTAGTTCGCCAGCGCTTTTTCCGCCTTGACGTTGATGTCCTTCGCATCGACCAGCGCAAGGATGATTTGATACGCCAGATACGGATATACCGCGGTCGCGCCGTAACCGATCAGACAGGCAATCTGGTGCGGATCGCGCGCGCTGGCGGTTTCCACCAGCAGATTGCAGTCGCAGCGCAGGCCGGCGCTGATCAGGGCGTGATGCACGGTACCGACGGCGAACAGGGCATGGATCGGCAAACGGGTTTTGCCGATTTCGCGGTCCGAGAGCACGATAACGACGTAGCCATCCTTGACGGCTTTGAGCGTATCGGCAGCCAGCTGCCGGATTGCCGCATGCAGCGTCGTTTGCGCCGGATCGTAGCCGAGTTCCAGGCGGATCGAACGATAGGCCGGATCGCTTAAGGTGGTCAGGTGATTATAGGCGTCGCGTGACAGAACCGGCGACGGAACTTCCAGGCGATGCGCGTGCGCCGGCGTTTCCTCGAACAAATTGCGTTCGGGGCCGAAGCAGGTATTCAGCGACATGACGACTGCTTCGCGGATCGGGTCGATAGGCGGATTGGTGACTTGCGCGAATTGCTGGCGCAGATAATCGAACGGCGAACGCACTTTTTGCGACAATACCGCCATCGGCGTATCGTCGCCCATCGAGCCTACCGCTTCCTGACCGTCTTCGGCCAGCACGCGCAATATCTGGTCGCGCTCTTCGAAGCTCACGCCGAATAATTTCTGGTACACCGCCAGGCTGGGCGCATCCATGCGTTCGGTATTGGCGTCTTGCGCCATACCCAGTTCCAGGCGTTGCGCCCGTTTGAGCCATTCCCGGTAAGGGTGCGCGGTTTTGAGTTCGTTTTCGATGTCGGCCGGCAACAGTATCCGTCCGGTCGCGAGATCGACGGCGATCATCTGGCCCGGTTTGATACGGCCTTTTTGCACAACTTCGCCGGGAGGGTAATCCCACACGCCGATTTCGGAGGCGATGGTAAAATGTCTGTCCTTGGTCACCACGTAACGCGCCGGGCGCAAGCCGTTGCGATCGAGCAGGCAGGCGCCGTAGCGGCCGTCGGTCAGCACCACGCCGGCGGGGCCGTCCCACGGTTCCATATGCATGGAATTGTATTCGTAGAAAGCGCGCAGATCGGCATCCATCTCCGGGACGTTCTGCCAGGCCGGCGGGATCAGCATGCGCAGGCTGCGGAACAGCCCCGCTCCGCCCATTACCAGCCCTTCGAGCATATTGTCCATGCTGTACGAATCCGAGCCGTTGCGCGATACGATAGGCCGGACATCATCCATATTCGGTATCATCGGCGTCGCAAACTTGCGTTCGCGCGCCAACGACCAGTTGCGGTTGCCCTGCACGGTATTGATTTCGCCGTTGTGCG
>JAJYPZ010000313.1 GCA_021794855.1 Pseudomonadota bacterium
GTGTACGAAAATGTCGGCGACGAAGCCGCGTTCGAACGGCAGATGGCACGAGCGCTCGCCGCAGCGGATATAGCGATGTTTATCGACGGCAAGCGGATTGTCGAGCGGTTTTTACAGCAATAACGAGCCCTTATTGACGGGCATGACGCAAATTAGGCGGCGCAACTGCGCTGAAGTTGGTGCGCCAGGGATTGATGTCCAGACCGCCGCGTCGCGTGTAACGCGCATACACCGACAGTTTGACCGGTTTGCAGGCGCGCAGGATGTCGACGAAAATCCGTTCTACGCATTGTTCGTGAAATTCATTATGGTTGCGGAATCCGATCAAATAGCGCAACAGTCCCGCCTGATCGATCGGTGCGCCGGCATACTGTATCTGGACGCTCGCCCAGTCCGGTTGCCCGGTGACCGGGCAGTTCGACTTCAGCAGATGCGACACCAAAGTCTGCTCCATGATAGCCGTATCGCTTTGCACCGTTAACCAGGCGGTATCGGGCGCATAGCTGTCTATATCGATATCCAGCCGATCCAGCGACTCTCCGGCCAATTCTCCCAGCGACAGGGTCGAAAACGCCTCGGGCAAAGCGAGACGGACCTGAACCGTCGCTCCCGCCGCCGCACTCAAATCGGCGCGCAATTGCGCCGTCAGTAATTCAGGGCTGGCGATGCGCGTCTGATTATACGAATTCAGATACAGCTTGAACGATTTGGATTCGATAAGGTTCGGCGTATCCGCCGGAACGATCACCGTGGCGATCGCAATTTGCGGCTTGCCGCGTGCATTGAGCCACGACACTTCATAAGCATTCCAGATATCGGCGCCAAAAAACGGCAACACCGAAGTCAAGCCTAATTCATCGCGCTTATCCTGACGCGGAATCGGAAACAGCAGCCCCGGATCGTATTCGGCCGGATAAACGGTGTCAGCGCCCAATACCGGCGTCGCGGGAATTTCAGGTTCGTTCACAATCAAGCCACCGCGTAAGGCAATTGCCCCAGAGCCAGCAATGCGCCATCGGGCGCTTTGACGTGTAAAGGCTGCGATTGGGCACTGCTGATTTGCACAACGGCCAGGGCATCCCATCCACCCGCCGGCGAAACTTGGGCGTTAACTATCATGCCGGTGGCCTGCCCTTCCATTTCTGGACTGAAAATCTCATCTCCGGCCACCATCTCGGCGTTGCAATGAACCAGGTACATACGTCGCTTCAATCTTCCGAGATATTGGGTACGGGCGACGATTTCCTGCCCGGTATAACAGCCTTTCTGAAAATCAACGCTGTTGGTCAGATCGAAATTAACCATTTGCGGGACGAACTGATCCTGGGTCGCCGGAACAATGGTCGGAATGCCGGCCCGGATTTCGAGCCACTGCCAACGATCCGGATCGATCGGCTCAGCGATCGCGGCAACCTTTGCCAGAAAACCTCCGGCTTCGGCAGCTGGCACATTGATCTGGTACCGGTCGGCAGCCAACCGGATAACGGTAGCGGTCCCGCTATCGACGACGCTCATGTCCTCAACCGGCAGCTTACCCATCAGCGTTTCGACGACATTCGACGCCTCCGCGCCGGCGATGCCCAGACGCAACCATTGTTCCGCCACTTCCGCCAGCTGCACCTTGGAACGCAAAACATACATCGACAAGCGCTTGAGCAAAAACGTCTGCAGCGTCATCGGCAATTGCAAATAAATGGTATCGGCATGCTGCCATAAGAGGAAATTACTCAGCAGCCTCCCTTTGGGCGAGCAAATCCCGCTATATTGCGCGCGTTGCAGCGATAATTTACGTACATCATTGGTAAATTGGCCTTGCAGAAACGTTACCGCGTCAATTCCGCGTATTGCGATCAGCCCCAAAGCGGAAAGATCGGTATAAACCTGTCCGTCCGAAACGGTTTCATTCATCGTACGATTCATGTTTTTTTCTCAAGGAAATTTCATGGAATAAAGCTTCTATTCCGCTGCAAACAAAGTTTCACCGGGAATGTTCGGTCATTTCCGCCGAATATTCTGGAGGGTTAATGCATATATTACACTTCAGCGCAAAAAACGGACAACAAAAAAGCCGACCCTGAAGTCGGCTCTTTTGTTAACAGACACTATTACTTGGCAGCAGGACCAGTAGTAGTAGTGGTAGTAGAATCGCCAGCAGGAGCAGCAGGCGCAGCAGTGGTATCGCCAGCAGGAGCAGCAGGAGCGGTAGCGTCGGCAGGTGCGGCTGGTGCAGCAGCAGGTGCGTTAGCATCGGCGGCAGGAGCGGCAGGTGCAGCAGGAGCTACTGGAGCAGCGGTATCAGCAGCCGGAGCTGGTGCTTCTTCTTTCTTGCCACAAGCGGTCAGGGTTAAAGCCATCAGGGCAGCGATCAGCAGGGAACGGGTCATTATAAATCTCCAAAATTTTAAATCATAAAAAATCAAGTAAACTTGCACACGCCTGAAAAAGCGTAAGCGTGGACAAACGAAACAATTTTTCGTTCGTAGGAAAATTATACGCAATATTTTTTATTTGTGCGTACCTGTTATTAATTTTTTTCGCATATTGACAACACTACGCCGTGATAAAATACAAAATTCGCGGTATTTTA
>JAJYPZ010000314.1 GCA_021794855.1 Pseudomonadota bacterium
TATTACCGGAACGCCGCATACGCCCGGTATCGACGCAACTTTGGCCTTGATCGGACGGACGGCGGTTTTAGAGCGGTTGCAACACTTTCTGGATAGTTTGCCATTTCCTGCAACATGACTGAAATCAAATGTACTAATAAATTAAACATCGTTATCCTGACTTTTTCTTGTTATAATTGACTGTCTTTTTTTGATGAATAGACGTAACGTTTTTTATTTAACCCGGGAGAAAGTAATGGCTGACAAGCTATTGATTATGATGGTGAATACGGACCCGGCAAACCCTTCTGAACTGGGCGCGCCATTTTTCCAGGCGACGGTTGCCGCAGCGATGGAATACGAGGTTGAAGTAGTCTTGACTGCACGATCCGGCGAATTAGCCGTTAAAGGCGTTGCAGAAAAATTATTTGTACAGGCAGGTTCGCCCAAGAGTGTGTACGACTTTATCAAAGACGCGCATGAAGCGGGAGTCAAATTCAAGGTTTGCACTCCTACTCTGGAATTATGGGGTCACGATCTGATACCCGAAATTGAAGAAACCGTAGGTGGCGCATACGTCATCCAGCAGGCGATGGATGAAGACGTTGTCACCTTGACGTACTAAGCATTTCCAGACCGGAACTATTTAAAAGCGGAGTTTTAACTCCGCTTTTTATTTTCCGGTTAAAATTCACGTTATGCAATTGAACTTAATAACTATCGCAGAGGTCTGTATTTCCGATAACTACGCGATTAAACGGCGCTACAGCCTGCACACATTAAAAAAATCAGGGATAAACAAGCACGATGAATGATCGTGAGATCGATCAGCAACTGGTGGAAAGAGTACAGCATGGCGATAAACAGGCATTTAATCTTTTAGTCGTAAAATACGAACGACGATTGACCCGCTTGTTATCGCGTTATGTGCGCGATCCGCATGAAGTTGAAGATGTAGCGCAGGAGGCATTTATCAAAGCCTATCGCGCGTTATCGACTTTTCGGGGGGAAGCGGCATTTTATACCTGGTTGTATCGTATAGGCATCAATACCGCAAAAAACTTTTTGATGGCGCGAGGACGCCGCGTACCGAATACCAGCGAATTCGACGTGGAAGAATCGGAAAGTTTTGAAGAAGGCGACAGCTTGCATGAGCTTAATACGCCTGAAAATGAATTGCTGTCGAAAGAAGTGGCTCAAGTTGTAAATGAAGCTATGGCGGCTTTACCCGAAGATTTACGCGCGGCGATTTCATTGCGCGAAATGGAAGGGTTAAGCTATGAAGAAATTGCCGAAGCCATGGGTTGCCCCATAGGGACTGTCAGATCGCGGATTTTTCGTGCACGCGAAGCCATTGCGGCAAAACTGCGCCCCATACTCGGTACAAACCAGGAAACACGATGGTAAGGAGTACAACGATGCATACGATTACAGCACATTTGCCCGCTCTCGGCGAGCATACGGACGCCGAGAGCACTACCGGCATCAACAACCCTTCCGCATCGGTATCCGCCGCAATGGACGGCGAACTCGACGATACGGCCCTGCGCGAATGGATTTTGTCGTGCAAACCCGATTCCGCGGCAGCAGAAAACTGGCAGACGTATCATGTCATAGGCGATACGCTACGACAAATGCCGCTTAACTCCAGCCCGCTTGCAGAAAAAGTCATGTTCATGCTGCAGGACGAACCGACTGTTCTCGCGCCCCAACGAAAAAGCATGAAAAAATTCGTCATGCCGATCGCCGCATCGGTAGCGGCGATCTGTCTGGTAGGCTGGAGCGCGCTCAATATACCGTCGGGCGTTACCCGCACGCCGGTTATAGCAGCGGTTCCCATGCAAATGGCCAAAATAGATCAAACCAAGCTGGCTAATTTCATTGCTGCGCACAGGGATTTTTCGCCCGGCGCAACGTCCCCTTTTATGGACGCTTCTTTTCAGGTGCCCGCGGAGCCCGCAAGATGAGGATAGGGTTGCTGATATTGGCGATGCTGGCAAGCCTGTCTGTCTGGGCAGGCAACGACGCCGCACCCGATCTCGACCGGTGGCTCAACCAGGTGGCCATCGCTGCACAACGCCTCAATTACGACGGCACAGTGATTTATCAGTATAACGACGACGTAGAAATCTCTCATGTCGCACATCGGCTTGACCGCAATGGGGAACTGATCCGTCAGGATGCTCTGTCCGGGTTGCCCCATTCCTATCTACGACTCAACGACGGGGTTTATTGCTTTATTCCCCAAGGTAATCTGGTCAAGGTCGAACGGCATCAGCATCATCAGTTTTTTCCCGAAGTTCTGCCCATCCCCGCCACACCGCTCGATGCCCTGTACATCCTCAAGTCGATCGGACATGCCCAGATCGCCGACCGTAACAGCCTGGGCGTCAGTCTCATGCCTCGCGATGCCTATCGCTACGGTTATGTGCTCTGGGCGGATAACGAAACCAATCTCCTGCTCAAATTAGTCAAGCTCGACGAACACCAGCAACCCGTCGAACAATTTACCTTTACCCAGATCGACATAGGCGCCGCGCCGAAACGCGAACAATTTCAGGATACTTTCGCAGACAAAACACCCGTCGCCGTTCCGAGCCGGGAATCC
>JAJYPZ010000315.1 GCA_021794855.1 Pseudomonadota bacterium
GCAATGCGCCCGAAGGTTCGTAGCGATGCACCTTACCGAATTCGGCCATGCGTAGCGGCAAATCGCGATAGCTTTTGACGCCCTGCGCAAACATGGCCATCGCACCCGGGCAATTCATGGGCTTCAGGGCAAACACTCGCTTATCCTCAGTCTCGGTAATAAACATGTGCTCCCGGTAATTCTGCCAATGCCCGGAAATCTCCCATAAGGATTTATCCATCACATCCGGCGTATTGACTTCGACGTATCCCGCCGCATTCTGGCGCATACGCATGTAATTCAATAAAGTCTGAAACAGACGCCAGCCTTTTGGATGCCAGAATACGGCGCCAATCGCCTCATCCTGAAAATGAAACAGATCCAGTTGCTGACCGAGCTTGCGGTGATCGCGTTTATCGGCTTCTTCCAGTCGATGCAGATAGGCATCGAGATCTTCTTTTTTCGCCCACGCCGTACCGTAAATGCGTTGCAACATTTCATTCCGGTGGTCGCCGCGCCAGTAAGCGCCGGCCAGCTTCATCAATTTGAAATGCTTGAGCTTACCGGTCGAGGGTACGTGGGGGCCACGACACAGATCCGTAAAGGCACCTTCGCTGTAGAGCGATACCGCTTCTCCGGCCGGAATCGATGCGACCAATTCGGCTTTGTAATGTTCGCCCAGGCCGGTAAAATAAGTGATGGCTTCATCACGCGGCAATACCTGACGGGTGACCGCGATATCCTGCTTCGCCAGTTCGGCCATCTTCTTTTCGATCGCGAGCAGATCGTCCGGCGTGAACGGCCGCTTGTAGGCAAAATCGTAATAAAAACCGTCCGCGATGACCGGACCTATCGTCACTTGCGCCTCGGGATAGAGCGATTTCACGGCAAAAGCCAGTAAATGCGCGGTCGAATGACGAATTACGTCCAGTCCTTCCGCATCCTTATCGGTTACTATCGCTACCTGCGCATCGGATTCGAGCAGATAGCCGGTATCGACCAGTTTGCCGTTCACCCGGCCGGCCAGAGCTGCCTTCGCCAGCCCCGTACCGATTGATGCCGCGAGCTGGGCGATAGTTACCGGTTGCGCAAACTCCCGAACCGATCCGTCCGGCAAAGTGATATGTAACATGATTTCTCCGTTTTGAAATAAAAAAGCGCGGACTCAGCCGCGCTTTTTGTTTAATTCCAGCTAAAGAGCTTTAACAGCTCAATGAGCAAACCTACTCAAAGGACATGCACGACATTGTGAGGCACTGATTCAAGCAAGTTCGCGGTGTCATAACGCTACCTTTCCATCCTGCTCACATTATCGTTATCCGTTGGTAGGCGCGATTGGACTCGAACCAACGACCCCCACCATGTCAAGGTGGTGCTCTAACCAGCTGAGCTACGCGCCTAAAGAAGCGGCATTATAAACGAGTTATCTTCCGGCATCAAGGCAAACCGAACGCCTTTCGAAATCTGCCTGATTATTGTTAGCGAAGCTGCTTTTATTTATTGCGCTAATAATTCGCGTACCAACCGGAAGCCCATGTTTACATCAAGTTCGTCCCGCAGTCTCGACCAGCGCGATGCGCTTCGAGAAGCCACCGCGGGATCGAACCAGGAACCGCCCTTGATAACAATGCGTTCGTTTTTACCCCGCGCAGGGACATAATGCCCGTCACGCGAAGTCGAATGATGGTTGGGTTTCCAGGGGGTAGACGTAAGCTCCCAGACATTGCCGTGGACGTCGTGCAACCCCCATAAATTCGGCGCTTTGGTACCGACCTCCATCGCCCAGCGCAAAGCCGAACATTGCGGAATGAACGACCACAGATTCTTTTTTTTACTCGGCATGGGGAAAATGGGTTTAAACAATACTTCCCTACAACTGGCCATATCGCCGAAATGAAACGCCGTACTGGACCCGGCTCTGGCTGCGTATTCCCATTCCGCTTCCGTCGGCAGACGGTAATGTTGACCGGTTTCGCTATTGAGCCAGGTAATGTATTTTTCGACGTCTGCCATGCGTACGTTGACTATAGGCTGCCGACCGGTCGGCCATATAAGCTCGCGTCCGGGACGAAATCCGGTCGCGTGCGCAAATGCTTCCCATTGCTCGGCGGTAATGGTAAAACGACCGATAGCAAAAGACCGGGCGATCTGTACATGACATTGCGGCGCCTCAGTCGGATCGTGACCGATCTCGTCCACAGCCGAGCCGATTTCAAACCATCCGGGCGGGATTACCGCCATCTCCGGACCCTTATCTCCGCTGGCATATAACGTATCGCTAAAATAGACCGAATATCCCGCAGCCTGGGCAGCATTTTGTTGCGCGGCGCGCAAAACGCCCACATCACCGAGATGCGCATCCTTCCTTGACGACTCCTGTTCATCTGCCTGCAGTATCGAATTCATATGCATACCTCACGCAACCGAAATATTCTTGCAATGCGGCTAACCGCGACAACAATTTCTGCCGCAACCATCCATCATGCCTGATACCGACTTACACCCGCCATGATTTCAGCCTTTGCTTCTTCAACATCTGTCCAGTTTTCGACCTTAACCCACTTACCCGGTTCCAAATCCTT
>JAJYPZ010000013.1 GCA_021794855.1 Pseudomonadota bacterium
GTGTAGGCGGCAATTTCATGCACGTTCAGCGGCATGAAAAACCCCGAACTGTCGGTTACTCCGTAGGGCAGCAAACTCGCTGCTTTGCCGGTCAAAACAGTTTGAGCGGAGTGAAATTCTTCCCACGTCCCGGTGATGCGTTCCTGTAAAGCCGGATGCTCATCGCTTACGTCGTGGTTGATGGTCGTCGAGAACACATTGCCGCTGCCCATGGATTGACCGTCGATACTATGATATTGGTTCACAGCGTCCTGAATTTCCCATTGATCCCAGTGATCTATTTGATAGTTGCCGGCCAGCGCGAATTGATTGCGCCGACCGACTATCCGCATGGCTGCATTTTCGTCGGCAGTTTGATTGTATGCCAATGCGGCGGTTAATTGTAGGCGCGAACTTAATTGATCTTCACGAATGAAATCTATGCCCGTTTGCGTATTGAGCGCATGGCTGAATTCAAGCTTGAGTGTGTTTGTTGAGCTGTCACCCGTCTTGCGCAGGGCTATCCGGCCGCCTGTTTCATTCGGAACACCGGCAAGAAATGAGGTGTTTACGCCAAAACGAGCGGTCCGATATATGCCGACATCCAGCTTGACGTCGCCTATGCACTGGCCGGTCGCATTGATCTCGTTTTCGATTTCGCTATAACTATCCAGATTACGGTAGGTGCTCATCAGACCGGCACTATGATCGTCGGCCAGAAGCATAGGCGCTGCCTGTTCATACAGCGCGGCATCTCGGCGCGAGCGATCCATGGCGGTAAATGCGAGGTCGGCGGCATCGTTCAGCCGGCCCCCCAAAAAACTCAGATTCATTTTGTCGTACGGCAATACGCCGTCATGATCGAGTATTCTGTTAGCGGCTTCGCGATCCTGATGCAGCAGGGCATCGGATATGCGTGCACCCAACGGGGTATAAAGCCAGTGTGCGTATTGCTGTATAAGCCAGCCGCGTACGCTGTCGTTTTGGCCGCGATTATTCAGCCACGCGGCAGCCAGTTCGGCGAACTGGCTGTTGTGCATCAACTCTGGATCGGCCTGGTGGAGCAATCTCCACAAAACGGTCTGGCCGGATGCCGGATCGTTCAGCAACAACAGACGTAACGCTTCAATGTCTCGGGCCGAGGCATGCCTGGCGAGCCAATCGCTATTATGCAGCGAACTTAATCGTTGTCGCCAGATTCGACGGCGAATTTGCCATGCAGCTTCAGATTGGCCGGCGGCTTCCAGGGCTGATGCATAATTAAGCAACCATAATTCATCGCCGGCATGAGATGGCGCCATCCGATTATAGAGGGCGAGGGCATACTCAGGCTGCCCCAGCGCCAGATACCCCGCAGCGTAGACGTCCCATAAACGGGGTGTGGTGCGAAGAAATCCGGCCCATTCATGCATGAATAATTCAAGCCGATGGTATTGGCGATCGTCAAGCAGTAGCCACAGGAACGATTCCTTGAAAGCTGGGTTTCTGGGATCGCGTTTGATCAAAAACCGGTAATCCCGTTCGGCAGCAACGATATTGCCGGTGTGTTGATACATTTCGGCACGCAAGGCGACAAAATGGGAATTATTGTCATACTTGCGCCATTTCGGCGTATTTGCAAGAGCATATAATCGTTGCACTTCCTGCCAGTCTTGCAAATCGGCATAGGTATCGGCCGCATTCAGGAACAATTCGATATGGCCGTTTTTGCGCCAGAACTGTTCCGCGAGTTGTGCCGCCTGTCGCGGATGATTTTTTTTGAGCGCTTCGAACAGCCGCTGCTGCTGAAATAATGGAGCATCGGGAGCGGCGCTCAAAGTCCGGTAAGCGATAATGGCCTGATCGTAATGTTTTAATTGCCAGGCCAGCTCGCCCAGCGTCAGCCAGAATGGATTGTCTTTCGGCTGAGCTTGCGGCCGGCTGCGTTCGAGTACGTCGAATGCTTCCTGATAGCGTCCGGCTCTTTGCATCATGCCGGCAATGGTTACGGCAGTATCGGGAGATGCTATGTTTGCGCTCAAATAACGGCGGTAGCGGGCAAGCGCTTCCTGATCCCGGCCCATCCGCGTCAATAGTTCCGCCGACAGCAATAACAGACCGGGATGATGCGTTTCATCGGTATTACGATCGAGCCATGCCAGAGCCTGTTCGGGCTTGCCGATATATTCGTAGAGCTGGACGATCCGGCGGGCATACTTTTCATCGTTGCCGTGTTTCTGCAAGGCATGTTTCATGCCCAGAATCTCCGCCGCATAGTCGTACAGGCCGCCGGCGAGCCGCATCCAGGCCTGCCACGCCGGTTCGCCGCCTTTATGCCGGGCAAGCCAGCGCCATTGCATCAGCGCTTGTTGCGGATGATTCGTCCATTCGTCGAGCTGCGCCAGCCGCTCATGCCAGACTGCACTATCGGGTGCGCGTTCGACGGCGAATTGCGCTAATTTCAATGCCTGCGGCAAGTCTCTGTCTCCCAAAAAAGCAGTATAGGCAAGCTCGAAATAGGCCGGAATAAAGCGTATCGGATGGGTTGCCGCTGGAGTCAATCCTGCCAGTTGCGCTGCAAATTCCGCCGCTTTGGCGGGTTGATCGGAAGCCAGAGCCAATTGCGTGATCCGGTATAAGATATCAGGCCGCTGCCAATCACGAGGATTCAATTTCAATACCCATTGCAAACCGGTTTTGTCCATTCCTCCTGCTTCCAGCGTTGCCAAGGCCTGTTTCAGGTAATATGCCTTCTGTTCGGGATCGACGGCAAGCCGCCGGGCTTGCCAATCGTACCGGGCGCTAATGAGATAATGGCCGTTAGCCAGGGCTAGTCTGGCCGCATCATTGAAATCGGCGAGATTGTGACTGTTACGCAGGTAACGACCCATCAGTCGTTCAGCCAGTGAAGCGTTGCCATTGGAAGCTGCCATCAGGGCTAGCTGTTTTAATCCCGGCATACTGAAAATTCGGGTTTCGCTATCCAGCAGGGCCTGTTTGAATTGCGCCATTTTTTTATTCCGTTCCTGACTGCCGGGCTGCGTTGCGTAGGCAATTTTGGCCAGAATATCGAGTTTGTCCAGGCAAGCGGCCTCGCGCCAACGACGATCAGGATTACTATCCAGTGGCAGCAAGGTGTTTAACGCTCGCGCATATTGACCAAGAACGGCATAGTCTCGCGCCAGATCCAGCCTGAGTTCGTAATTGTCGGGTTCGGTGGCGAGCAGATTGCGCATGTATTGCAGGGAGACTTCATCAATTACAGGATTGGAGCGGATTTGTTCGGACAACCGGCGTTGAGGGAACAACAATACCAGCACGATGCCGACGGCCAGAATCAATCCGGCCAGGCTGACAGGTGAAATTAATCGCGGACGCGATACCTGGGCCTGCCAGTCAGCAACTGAGGCGGAATGAATGTCGTCCTGTGGCATGCGTATGGTAATGAAATTGCTGATTGTTATGACCTGCCGGTCGAACGATAAACCCTTTCTGATCATATAACAGGCAAGTGCCGGGTTGCCTGAGAGTAAAGTCCAGATTGACATAGGCGTCAAAGCTCATAATGGTTTGACGGCCTTGTTGCCGCCATGCCACCAATGCGCCATTGGCATCGACCAGCGAGGCTTGTGCTGCGGTTTGGGGTTCCAGTGTGATGCGGTTTACCGCGGATCCGATCAAATTGAGGTATCGCACATCGTTAAAATCTTTATAGCCCGCAACGCTGTCGTTGACGGCCGGATAGCCGAGTTGTGGATCGATACGCAAGGTATCTATCGCACCATCGCCATAAAACAGCCAATTGCCATCTGCTCGCGCCATGACGCTTTGATTGAAATCCATGACTCTGCGGATGTACTCGGAGGGATAGACCGGATGGTTCGGCTGTTGTAGCGCCCAGTCGTAAACTTCTTCCAGCGCATTTAGCGAAGCGGGTTTGGATGCGGAGTAAGTGTGGAAATAGATATCCACGGGTTTGAGCCGACGTGGCGCATTCGTTAATTTGAAGGTCTCGATGACGCGGCGATAGCCGTAAAAAGGCCCGGTCCAATTGTTGGTGTACACGTTCTCATTCTGGTTGGGCGCATATATCTGGTAATGCCCGGCGCGTGAAATTCCCAGCGGCGCTACCAGAGTGAGGCTGGGCTGACTGTCGGTGATGACAGTATCGCCGCCGTTCATATTGAGCAAGCCCAATGAGTCGGTTTTGGCGATCGCATCGGCACCCGGATTGCAATCGCCGGTCCATAAAAAAATCCGGCAGGTTTTACCGGGGGGAGCGAGCCGCTGATTGATGTAATTGACGCTGCCGGCCGTTTCGCGATTCAGATTAAAGACATATCCGGGCATATTCAAACTGTAATTTTCGCCAACCGCTCCTTTGCCCAATTGCTGCCAGTTAAATGGATGCGACCACGAATGGCTGGCGATTTCGACATGAGGCAGACGAAACATTTCGCGCGCGATCTGTTCCATTGCAGCGGATTTTTGCGGATATAAACCCCAGGGGGCAGTTTCACCTTCAATCACCGAAACGGCAGTAGGTATGGGATATTTTTTGAATATTTTTTCCAGCATGACGCGGGAGCATAACGGCGAACCGGGAAATTCGGCATTGCTGGCAAAACCGTCGCCGTCCATGTGCGCCATCAGCAGGCGTCTTCCGGTCGACGTGGTCACGTCGGGCACAGGCATGTCCGGTAAATCGAGCGCATGTTTAAAAAAGGAGAAAGGGTCGATAATCCAGCGCGTCCCTTGCCGGTAGGGGATTTCATAAACGGCGAAAGGCGCAAGTACGTAGCCGCCCCACGGCGTATACGCCGCCACATCGGTAGTCTGGTCGTTCACCTTGAGTTGCAATATCGGCGTACTGTTTTTGCCGGCCGATACGATGTCCAGCGTGTCAGGATAAGACTCGACGGGGTGTTCAAAACCCATCGTCGGGTCTTCGGCGACGATTTTTACATTGTCGGCGATGACGCTGTCATCGATGGTTAATCCGAAGGGTTTAAGATTGTTATTGCTGCGCGCAAAGCCGAATTCGTTGATGACGGCCAAACGCATGCCCAGTTTGATCTGTTTCAGCAGCCACGGCTGTAATAGCGGGACGTCGTCTTCCGTGCGGTTGGACCACAATACGATCCCTGCATAGAGTCCCGCCAGCTGGTTTTCAGGTAACGGTTTGGTTAAATCTCTGTATACGGGAATGAAACCCGAATATTGAAGCGGCATGCCGGCAAACTGGAAGGCATCGCTGAATATGACATCGTTATTTTCCCGGCCGTCGTAGAGCATCAATATACGCCGGGGCTGAATTTCCGGATAGCCGACGCCGATCATATCGAGTTCGGCGTCGCTGACCCAGGGTATAAATCCTGCGTCGAGTATTCTGCTTGAAGTTTCGCGAGCCTGCCGCCGGTTTTCCGGTGCAACGTAGTCGATCACGATGACCGGTAAATGATAATCCGCTTTAACCCGGTTGAGTTCGGTCAATAACCAGCGACGGTCGGATTCCGTTACCGGTTTATACTCGTGCGTCGCATTATCCCAGCTTTGAAACAGGGATTCGGCCGCTACAGCGGTGATCCACTGATGAACCTGCGGCAATAGTTCAAAACCGCGATTGAGAATGATGTGGAGTTCGGGAAAGCGTTCGTGCAACTGGCGCAAGGTCTCCGTCAGTCCGGCCAGTTGAATGGCTTTGGCCTCAGGCGTGAGGGCAGCAAGCTGATAGGAATCCAGGGTGTCGATAAATATGCCGCGAAATCCCCGCTGCCATAAAGGCGCTATTATCTTATCCAGAAAAAAAGCTCGCCAGAGCGGGTTGCTCTGATCCATGACATCATTTTTCCAGACCGGATTGCGGGCAATCCTGGCTGCCTGGGGTATAGCGCGAGCGTATATCTGATCGGGGCTTACTTCGCCAAGACTGGTATAAGCGTAAAGCCGGGTTTGCAAATTTTCAGGCACTTGCGCAAAATCGGCCTGATCGGGCTGAACGATAATGGCGTCGTAAATATGTAATTCCTGAGGAAACGGCGAGCCATAAAAAAAAGCGGCATTGAACGCAAATGCCGGCGCACTAAAAAACAGTAATATAATCAAACCGATTCGATAGACCATTTTTAACATTATCGCACAATGTCGCCCGATACAATACGACCGTTAAATCGTCTCTTTTTTCGGAGGCCGGGTTGGATTTCAGGTATGCAAGCAGGCGAAAGCCGTTTCATGCGAGATTAAAAAAACAGATAATTGCCGGTTCCGTTGTATTGCGGGATGGTTTTATGTTATTTTCAAGCATCAATAGCCAATGATGCTGGGGTTTTAAGGAAAATTATGCGTATTCTGGTAACGGGTGGAGCAGGGTATATCGGTAGTCATACATGCGTCGAATTGCTCAATGCAGGTCATGATGTGATTGCAGTGGATAATTTGTGCAATAGTAAAATTTCCGTTTTGGACAGAATAAAGCAGATTACCGGCCGTACGGTAGAGTTTTATAATCTGGATGTGCGCGACAAGAAAGCATTAAGTGCGGTCTTCGATGCGCATCCTGTTGACGCAGTGATCCATTTCGCCGGTTTGAAATCGGTCGGCGAATCGGTAGCCATGCCTTTAGAGTATTACGACAATAATGTATACGGCACACTGGTGCTCGCTGAAGTTATGGCTGAGCATCACGTTTTCAATCTGGTGTTCAGTTCGTCGGCCACGGTTTACGGCGATCCGGCGAGCGTGCCGATACGCGAGGATTTTCCGCTTTCGGCCACTAACCCTTACGGCAGGTCGAAGCTGATCGTAGAAGAGATGTTGCGCGATTTGCCCGTCGCGCGGCCGGACTGGAAAATTTGTCTGCTCCGCTATTTCAATCCGGTCGGTGCGCATGTCAGCGGACTGATAGGCGAAGATCCGAACGGAATTCCCAATAACCTGATGCCGTATGTGGCGCAAGTGGCGGCTGGCAAGCTTAAGGAACTTTCCGTGTTCGGCGGCGATTACCCCACTCCCGACGGCACCGGCGTGAGGGATTACATTCACATAGTGGACCTTGCGCTAGGGCATGTGCTTGCGTTGAACGCACTGGCGAACAAGCTGGGCGTGGTAACCTATAATCTGGGCACGGGACGCGGCTATAGCGTGCTGGAATTGAGGGCCGCTTTCGAGCGCGCCAGCGGCAGAAAAGTACCGTATCGCATCGTTGCACGACGTCCGGGAGACATTGCCGAATGTTACGCCGATCCGAGTCTTGCCGCCCAGGAACTGGGCTGGCGCGCCGAGCGCGATCTCGATGCCATGTGCGAAGACAGCTGGCGCTGGCAAACTACCGGCGCATTAAATTAGGATAGCGCCTGCGCATTTTTAAACCGGATACGATGGCGCCGATCGAATTGCCGTATAATTCGGTTTGCGACAGTGACGGAGAGGAAAATTTGCTCCGTTAGGTCGTCTTATCGGCTGACTGGCTCAGTTTGCTGTTTTTCAGCAGCCAGACGACGTCTTTTACGACCGGAAGTATCGAGCAGGTAGTAGACGACGGCCAGCATCAGTCCGCCCAGAATAAATGCCATTATGCCGCTCAGCCAGCTGGTGGCGGTAATCAGCATCATTACCCAGATATATAAGAGCGCGATAAATACGATGTACATGGCGATTTTATATCCAATCGAGAAAACGGAAAAATTGTTTAGATGAATACTACTCCAAAAGTCGGTTTTGTGTCGCTGGGTTGTCCGAAGGCTTCGTCCGATTCGGAACGGATACTGACTGAATTGCGTGCAGAAGGATATTTGATCGCTCCGGATTACGAACAAGCCGACCTGGTTGTCATCAATACCTGCGGTTTTATCGACGCGGCAGTCGAAGAGTCGCTGGACGCGATAGGCGAAGCGATTGCGGAAAACGGCAAAGTGATCGTCACCGGTTGCCTGGGGGCAAATGCCGAAATGATCCGGAAAGTTCATCCCGGCGTACTCGCCGTCACCGGCCCGCACGCGACGGCGGAGGTCATGGCGGCGGTACACGCGCATTTGCCGCAATTGCACGATCCTCATTTCGATCTGGTCCCGCCGCAGGGCATACGCCTGACGCCGGATCATTACGCTTATCTGAAAATTTCGGAAGGGTGCAATCATCGCTGCAGTTTTTGCATTATTCCTTCGATGCGCGGCGATCTGGTCAGCCGGCCGATAGGCGATGTCATGCAAGAAGCCGAACGGCTGGCCGAGGCGGGCGTCAAGGAATTGCTGGTAATTTCGCAGGATACCAGCGCATACGGGGTGGATATTAAATACCGCACCGGTTTCTGGCAAGGGCGACCGGTCAAAACGCGGATGACCGAGCTTGCCGCCGCCTTGTCCGAGCTCGGCGTATGGGTGCGGCTGCATTACGTTTACCCCTATCCGCATGTTGATGAAGTAATCCCGATGATGGCGGCCGGCAAGATATTGCCGTACCTGGATATTCCATTCCAGCATGCCAGCCCGCGTATTTTAAAAGCCATGAAACGCCCGGCAGCAGCGGAAAATACCTTGGCACGCATTCGCGCATGGCGGGAAATATGCCCCGAACTCGTTATCCGCAGTACCTTTATTACCGGATTCCCCGGCGAAACGGAAGACGATTTCGAGCAGTTGATGGAATTTATCGAAGCAGCCGAACTGGATCGCGTCGGGTGTTTTACCTATTCGGCGGTAAACGGCGCTGCCGCGAATGCGTTGCCGGATCACGTCCCCGAAGCGTTAAAGGAAGAGCGCAGAGGGCGGTTGATGGAACGGCAGGCCGATATCAGTGCCGATCGTCTTGAACGCCGTATCGGCCAAACGATGACGGTACTGATCGATGACATTACCGGAGAAGGTGCGCTAGGGCGCAGTTATGCGGACGCGCCTGAAATAGATGGCGTAGTAGTTATCGAACAGGCAGAAGGTCTGGTGCCGGGCGAATTCGCCACGGTCAGGATTACCGATAGCGGAGAGCACGATTTATGGGGGGTATGTATTTAATCGGCGCGTGTTTTTCAGAACGAGGCCGGACGAACGGGACGGGCAGCAGCCTGCTCTAGCCGGCTACGAAATTGCGGGACGGCAGGCTACGGGTGGTCTGACCGTTCGGGCCGTAAAAACTGCCCGCGTTGTCCGGGCCCCGCAATATATTTAACGAGCTTTGATTGCGATTCAATTGCGTGTTGATGAGGAGTCCATTGGTGCGGTTGCATTCTCTTGCCGCCAGCACCTTCTCGGCCAGCTTTTTCCAGGAGGCGGCGACCTCGTTGTCTGCATTCAGGGATAGCCAGCTTTGCATGCCGGATTCATTAGCTTGTAAGCCCGATTCGCCTAGTGTCTGATGACGCCGGTAAGCAAGATTGGCTAATTCCGATACCAGTTTTGATTTTTGATCGAGAACGGCGGGGATATCCCTGATATTGTTTGCGACAAGCAAACCTTGTTCGTGCTTTATCAATACCAGCAATTCGTCCATAATCCGGTTTTCTGCAGCCAGATGTTCGAACAAGCGATTATCGACGGGTATCATGCCTGGCCGTTTCGTGTTTGCAGCAGGTTTTTTACGGAAGTGATCAGTTCACTCGCCACTTTTTCGGTGTCTACCTGAAACTGTCCTCCGGCAATCGCTTTTTTAATTTCATCGACCTTGCGGGCGTCGAATACGCTGCTCGCCGAAATTTGCGTTTCCAGGGATTGGAGCTGCGACGACAGGGGCGAGATCTTGACGGAACCGGTTTGGGCCGTATTACTGGAGCCGCCGGTTTTTTCGACGCCTTTTGCCTTGCCGGACGAGCTCGATCCGACCGGCACATTTCCGACATTTTTAATTGAATCTGTGATTTTCATGGCATCATCTCTTGGTGAGTGCCCAGCAATCTGAGCTATAAAAGAATTGTCGGCAGAAATTCTTTTAACTTTAGCATATTGGCAAAAAAAATCCACCAGATTCAGTTGCTCACATCGACATCGCCATTGGCCTGCGCGACCCCGCTGATGACCTGACCGCTCGCGACTCGAACCTGCACGATATGGCCAGCCATGGCGGCGGCGATTGCCCGCCCGTCGGCGGATACCTGAAAGCCGTTCCCTTTTGAAATCAGCTTTACGTTCTGGCCTTGCTGTATCGCAATTTGAGTACGCAATGCATCGGCGCGCAAGGGAGTCCCGGCGGGCAGGGAAAAGGCCATGACCCGCCCCACTGCCTGAGCGGTATCGGTAATAATGCCGTGAGGCAGTTGAGTCAGGTCCCCGCTCGCCGTTCCGAGTTGGTCGGCATTGACGGTTTGGCCCTGCATAAGCGGCGCCGCGGTGATTATGTAATTACCGGTGACGCTGATGTTGGCATGCAGATACACAACCCATGGCGCTGGTGCGGTACAACGTACGCCAATAGTGGTTTTGCCCCAGAGATGGCTGCCCATGGGAACAAATGGTTCGAGATTGTCGCATGCGGCCAGACTGGCGCGTTGGTCCAGGGTACCCATATCGATTTTGACTTTTCCCGGTAGCCCGGCGGTCTGGATTTTCAGAAACTGTTCCGCGCTACGCAGGATACTCGCACGATCCTGTTTCGGCGCCAGAGCATCGGCATTGCCCAGCACAGGCAGCAATAACAAAATCATCAATAAAGTTTTCACGATTTTCTCGTACGAGTCGGCGATAAGGGTATATTAAGTCATCCTGCCGCCGGTAAAACTGAGAATAGCGAGCGGATAATCGGCTTATTCCTTCATTCATTATTCGACAACAGGGCTAAGATGGAAATGTAGTCTGGAATAGTGAATCCGGCATATGAGGAGTTTGGAATGATGGGACCTGTGGATAGCAACATGAATTTTCAGGAAGTCGCATTGCGGTTGCGCGAACAGCGCCAGCAGGTGCTGGCCTCCAATATAGCCAATGCCGATACGCCGGGTTACAAAGCGCGGGATTTCAATTTCAATCAGGCCCTAGCCGCCGCTCTGGGACAAACCGGCGGTAATGCCATGAACATGGCGCAAACTGCTTCAGGCCATATGCAGGGAATCAACGATACCTCGACCGGCGTCGCTCTGCAATACCGCAATCCGCAACAAAAT
>JAJYPZ010000014.1 GCA_021794855.1 Pseudomonadota bacterium
GGCATTGAACAATGTCGGGGTGGAGCTCATGAAATCGAAGTTGGACAATACGGTATAGAACTCGATGGCGCGGGCTTCGCGGTCGATCTCGTTCAGTGCCAGCCCCATTGCGACGCGCATGAAGAACGCCTGCGGCAACTCGATGCGGGTTTCTTCGATATGCAGGAAATAACGGTCGTACAGCGTTTGCAGGCCCAGATAGCCGAAATTGAAATCGCGGCTGGCGTCCAGCGCGTTGCCCAGCTTGACCAGATCGAATTGCGCCAGACGTGCGTCGAGCAATTCGGCGTCGATGCCTTTCTTGATGTAGGCAGCGAAATATTCCGGATACAGACCGGTCATTTCCGCTTGCGTCGCGCTGCGTCCAAGCACTTCGTGGCGGATGGAGTTGAGCAGCAGGCGGGCGGTCACGAAGGCATAATCCGGGTCCTGCTCGATGCCGGCACGCGCAGCGAGGATCAGCGCCTTCTCCACTTCCGCCATCGGCACGCCATCGTACAGGTCGCGCACCACTGCTTGCAGTATTCCTTCCGCATTCACTTCACCGCTCAAGCCTTCGCACGCGGTCAGCACCAGCGCTTGCAATGCAGCCATATCCAGCGGTTTGCGTTCGCCGTTGTCGAGCACGTAGATAGTGGATTCGGTAACGCCTTCGTCGCGATGCGAGGCACGTTCCTGATTGCGCTTTTCCCGGTACAGCACGTACGCCCGTGCGACTTCATGTTCGCCGGAACGCATCAGCGCCAGTTCGACCTGATCCTGGATATCTTCGATATGGCAGGTGCCGCCATGCGGCTGGCGACGCATCAATGCCTGTACCACGCCCTGAGTGAGCTGATCGACCATCTCGCGGATGCGAGCCGAAGCCGCCGCCTGACCGCCATGCACTGCAATGAATGCCTTGGTCATGGCAATCGCGATCTTGGACGGTTCAAAGCCTACCACCGTACCGTTACGTCGGATGATCTTGTAATCATTCAACACGGTCTGGCTATTCGGCTCAGCCAAAGCATCAAAGCGCGGGGGCACGTTGGTTTCGGTGTTAGCGGCGGTTACAGTTTGCATGGGATGGTCTCCTGGAATCCTTTGATTATATGGGGATAGCCACGGTTATTCACAAGATATGCACAGCTTATTTTACAACTTATGCACAACATCTAGTGATTTATCAGCTATCGACCCACTAATTGTAGTAATACCAATACACAACGGCAAGTACTATTTGCGTATTTTTTCACATTGATTTTGAAATGCTTAGAAATCAATTAAATAGCACTGTATTTACGAAAATGCATGAGGTATCGTTATAATATCGGGCAGAATGTTGCATCAACCGGTGCGCACAAATTTAACGGCAAGCGAATCCATACTACGCCCAAGCTAAACCAGGAGCCCATGATGTCAACCAAAGCCACTGCCATACTTTTGATCAGCTGCCCTGACCAGAAAGGGCTGGTCGCAGCCATTGCCGACTTTCTCTATCAGCATAACGCCAATATCCTGCACGCCGACCAGCATCAGGACGCCGAACTCGGGCTGTTTTTAATGCGCGTCGAGTGGGATCTGGCCGGGTTCGATCTGGATCTGCTGGATTTCGATGCCGCCTTCAAACCGATTGCCGAGCGTTTTCAGATGCACTGGCGGCTGGCGCATTCCGGACATCGGCCACGCATGGCGATATTCGTCTCGCGCTACGACCATTGCCTGGCCGATCTGCTCTACCGCTATCAAGCCGGGGAACTCAATTGCGACATCCCCATCATTCTCAGTAACCATCTGGATACACAGTGGCTGGCGGAAGCCTATCGCATCCCGTTCCAGCATATCGCCATCCACAAGGACGCCAAAGCCGAGGCCGAAGCCACGCAACTGGCGATCCTGCGCCACCATCGCGTCGATTTCATCGTGCTGGCGCGCTACATGCAGGTGCTATCGCCGAATTTCATCCGCCATTACCCGAATCGCATCATCAATATCCACCATTCGTTCCTGCCGGCGTTTCATGGTGCAAAACCCTATCACCGCGCCTATGAACGCGGCGTAAAACTGATAGGCGCCACCAGCCATTACGTCACCGAGGTGCTGGACGACGGCCCGATCATCGAGCAGGATGTCGCCCGCATCTCGCACCGCGACGATCTCGACGATCTCATCCGCCGCGGTGCCGACCTGGAGAAAATCGTGCTCTCGCGCGCCGTGCGCTGGCATATCGAAAACCGCGTGCTGCTGTATGCCAACAAGACGGTGGTATTCGATTAAACTGAAAAGCGGGAGTTACAGTGGTGCCGCGGGCGGAATGATGCGGGATGTTGCGACAGCCGAAGAAAGCGCCGTTCCTCCTGCCGGATGAATTACACGCTGATGTTGATGACGCTGCCGACCGGCTCGCCCGGAATCGGACGGTTCTGGAAACTGAACTGGCTGTTGCTTGCCGCCTGAGCCTCCTGCAGCGGGTTAGACCCCACCGGGGACGGCGACTCCAAACGGGCTTTAAGCGAATTGATCTGATCCGATATGGCCTGGGCCTTGGCCTGGCCTTCGGCGGTATTTGCCGTCGAACAATTGACGCAATCGGACAACTGCTGATGCAAACGGGTAAGCTGGGAATCCAGCCCGATCTGGACGATCCCCGAACTTGAAACGCCGCCTGCCATGGATAATCCTGTTGTCGATATCATTTGCTCACCTCCAATATCTATGCGCTGATATTGATGACGCTGCCGACCGTCGCCCCTGGAGTGGGGTTGTTTTCGGAAGCCGGCTGAACCTGACTCGCCTGCTGCGCAGCCTGAGCCTGCGCAGCCTGTTTGGTATCGTTATCGCGTTTTGCCTGGGCAGCCTGACTGTAAGCCTTGAGCGCATCTGCGCTGCTGGCCTGGCTGGATGTACTTCCGCTTATCACCTGCATGTCAAATCCCCTTTAATTCAGATTGAAGCATGGTCACAATCATGCCGACCCAGCTATCCTCATACTTGTTTATCGGCAGCAAATTTAACTTCTTGAGGCTGTTATCGAAAAAAAAGAAATTTATTTCGCACCAGTCAGGAAAATCGATTTACAAATCCGATTGAAAATCCTCGCATAACGCCGCCCGCACTGCCTCCGCCAACGGATCGACAACGGCCTGATAATGCGGATGATCGACCCCCACGCTCAGCGTAGCACCCGCCTTGAGCGCAGCTATCATCGGCGCAGTAAATTCGAAGCGCAGGAAATGCACGGCGGCGGTCTTTTCCGCATTCTCGCGTTCGATATCCTCATCGGCGATCGCAAACACCGGCTCGAATCCGGCCACCCGCATCCACACACGATTTTCGATGCCCTTCAGCAACGTCAGCATCTTCTTGCGTTCGGCATCGTCCGTATATTCGATCTGCATTGTGGCTTTCAGGTTGCTGCCGTCCGGCACCAGCGGTGCAAAACTGTCGAACTCGTGACGGATGCCGTCCTCCTCGAAGATCTTTTCTACGCGCAGCATTTCCTGTATCTGGTAGCGGATCAGCAGCGCGTTTTCAAAAATCAGCACGACATGCTCGTCGAGAAATACGCGGCGCAGCTTTTTCGCGGCCATCACCTGCGCGCGCATCGCAGGCCGCGCCTTGGCGTAAGCTTCCAGAGTCAACAGGGATTCCCGGGTGAATGGCATGATCTACTCCAATCCGTAAGCGATGCGTAACAGGGTCAGCGGATGCTGTTTCTGGGCGTGGCCGGCGCTGCCGCTTTCGGTCATGCCCTGCAGAATATGGCGCCCGGCAATCGCGCAGTCCGAGCTCACATAATCCGGTTCGTCCTTGGCCATGGCTTTGAACACCGGCTTGCCGATCTTCATCGACAGCGCGTAATACTCCTTTTTCACGCCCCAGGTGCCGTCGTGGCCGGAACAGCGCTCGACCGTATTCACCGCCGCACCCGTCAGCTTGAGCATTTCCTCGGTCTTGCGCCCGACGTTCTGTACCCGCGAGTGGCAGGGGATGTGATACGACACTTTGCCCAGCTGCTGCTTGAAATCGGTCTTCAGCAGGCCGTCCTTGTGACGCTGCACGAAATATTCGAACGGGTCGAACATCGCAGCAGCCACCGCCTGCACATCGGCATCGTCGGGGAACATCAGCCGCAGCTCGCTCTTGAACATCAGCGTACACGACGGCACCGGGGTCAGGATGGCATAACCGGCGCGGGCCAGCTCGGCCAGACCCGGAATGTTGACGTCCTTCAGCTTTTCCACGCTGTCGAGATCGCCCAGTTCCAGCCTGGGCATGCCGCAGCAGGCTTCCTTTTCCACCAGCCGCCAGGGAATGGCATTGTGCTCCAGCAGCTTTACCAGATCATGACCGATGCCGGGCTCGTTGTAATTGACATAACAGGTGGAAAAAATCGCGACCTTTCCGGGCGTGCGCTCGCCGTCCGTGATCTGCTCCGCGGACGACTTGCCCGCGGTTTTGCGAAAATGCGCACTGTCGTATTCAGGCAGCCAGCGCTCCTTCTTCACCCCCAGCACGGCTTCCATCGCGCCGCGCGCCGCCCTGCTCTTGTTGACAGCGTTCACCACCTGCACCACGACGGGAATCGTAGCCAGCTTGCCGACCATGTCGGTCGAGCTCAACAGGCGATCGCGGAAGCCGGCCTCCCCCGCCTTGAATTTGATGGCCTTGGCGCGCAGCATGGTATGCGGGAAATCGAGATTCCACGGATGCGGCGGCACATAGGGACACTTGGTCATGTAGCAGACGTCGCACAGATAACACTGATCGACCACGCTGCCGTATTTTTCCCTGGGCACACCGGCAACCTCGTCGTCGCCGGCAGCATCAATCAGATCGAACAGTGTCGGAAAGGCATTGCACAGCGACACGCAGCGGCGGCAGCCGTGACAAATCTCGAATACCCGCTCCAGTTCCTGTTCGCAGGCGGCCGCGTCATAAAACTGCGGGTTTTTCCAGTCCAGAGGGTGCCGGGTCGGCGCTTCAAGATTGCCTTCACGCATGATATTTTTCTTTCGTTGTGATATTGGAAATCAACAGTCCGGCGAGGCGACGGCAAGCCGCCGCCCGCACTCACCCTTGGCTGCCAGGCTTAGCCGTTCAACGCATCCAGCGTTTTCTGGAACTTGTTGGCATGCGAACGTTCGGCCTTCGCCAGCGTTTCAAACCAGTCGGCGATTTCATCGAAACCTTCCTCGCGCGCCGTTTTGGCCATGCCCGGATACATGTCGGTGTATTCGTGCGTCTCGCCGGCGACGGCAGTTTTAAGGTTGGCATCGGTCGCACCGAAAGGCAGGCCGGTAGCCGGGTCACCGCAGGTTTCCAGGTATTCCAGATGACCGTGGGCATGGCCGGTTTCGCCTTCTGCGGTATTGCGGAATACTGCAGCCACATCTGCATATCCCTCGATATCAGCCTTGTTCGCAAAATACAGATAGCGGCGATTGGCCTGGGATTCGCCGGCAAAAGCGGCTTTCAGGCTTTCTTCAGTTTTTGAACCTTTGAGTTGCATGATGTTTTCCTCCACAGTGAATGAACTTGCATGACAGGTATATATCCGCCGGAATCATCGGCACGCGACATCACCTGAATTCACTTTAGTTCGCTTAAGCCATAGATACCAATTGATTTTTTGCATGAGTCTGATAGTCATTGACTATCAAGACAGACACTCTCCTCCAGATTTTCCCTGATTTAAATACCCGGTCTAAATCATCGAGAGTAAACAATTATTTATGTAAGACATTTTCCGTATCAAGGTTACCTAAGTTGCTGGAACTTTCTGGGGGCTGACGAACTCAGAAAGGAAGCGCTAACAGATATCCGGCTAAATTGCGTCAATACGCAGACAATAACAAGCGAGGTAAAATTTGTTTTTTCTTCTATCGAACCATACGCCCTTCAGGCGCCCATCGTTTGCCATTCCAAAACGGGCCACATGGGTTGCATGCTGCGCCAGCCTGCTGTTCACCCTTCTCGCCCCGCCTGCTGTGGCATTCGATTTAAAACAGGTATCCGAGCGCGCCCGTCAGCTTGCCGCCGCTCCATACAAACAACCCCAGGTCAATCTGCCGCAAGAAGTAAAAGACCTCGATTACACGCATTTCCAGCAGATCAATTACAAACCCGAACGCATCCTCTGGCGCAATACCGGCACCCGCTTCGATCTCGATTTCTTTCCCGAGGGCTGGCATTTCAACCTGCCGGTCAAAATCAACGAGGTAACCAGCCAGGGCGTACACGAGATCCGTTACGATCCGCAGAACTTCAACTACGGCAGCAACAAAATCAATCCGGATAATTTACGTAACCTCGGTTTCTCCGGTTTTCGGGTGCATTATCCGATTAACGCAGCGAACCGGCAGGACGAAATCCTGTCGTTCCTGGGTGCGAGCTATTTCCGCGCGCTGGGCAAAGGCCAGCACTACGGGCTATCTGCCAGAGGACTCGCGATCGACACCGCGATGGGCAGCGGCGAGGAGTTTCCCCGCTTTGTGGAATTCTGGGTGGTTAAACCCGAACCATCGGCCACCAGTCTGATTATCTACGCCCTGCTCGATTCGCCGCGCGTCACCGGCGCCTACCGTTTTGTGGTGAGGCCGGGGATATCCACCACGATGGAAGTCAACGCCCAGCTTTATTTCCGCGACAAGATCGGCAAGCTGGGTATGGCGCCGCTGACCAGCATGTTCTTTTTCAGGCCGGGCCAGCACCCCAACAGCGACGATTACCGGCCGGCGGTACACGACTCGAGCGGCCTGTCGGTACATATGAACAATGGCGAATGGCTATGGCGCCCCTTGTCCAATCCCAAGCATCTGCTGGTCACATCCTTCTCTGCGACCGACCCTATCGGATTCGGCCTGATGCAGCGACATCGCGCGTTCGCCGATTACGAATCCCCGTCCCATCACTATGAGCTGCGCCCAAGCACGTGGATCGAGCCGATCGGTTCATGGGGTCCGGGACGCGTCGAGCTGGTGCAGATCCCGACAACGGATGAAACCAACGACAACATCGTGGCCTACTGGGTACCCGACAAGTCGCCGCAGCCGGCCAAGGAACCGTTCAGTTTCAACTACCGGGTATGGTGGCAGAAGGATCAGGAGACCCGTCCGCCCGGACTGTATGTCGCGCAAACGCTGCAGGGCCGGGGCTATACGCACAACCCCGACGACACCATTTCGCTGGCAGTCGAGTTCGTGAACGGGGACCCTAAACAGGTCACGCCTGACAACAAACCCGATGCGCAGGTATCCGTAGACGCCAATGCAAAATTGCTGGACCAGACATTGATTTACAACGAAGCCACCAACGGCTGGCGGCTGAGCTTGCACTTGCAGCGGCTCGACGCCGGTAAACCGGTGGAAATGCGCGCATCTTTACATAATGGAAATAAGGAGGTATCTGAAACATGGAGCTACATCCTGCCACCCGATTGAACAATGACTTCCCCTACCGGGCACTGTGCGAACTCTATCTGGAGCGGCTGTCGCTCGGCCCTGAACGCCGCGAGGCAATATTGACGCAACTTGCGAGCCAAGGTGCGGCCAGTCCGCGCGAAGCGATTACGGCTATGCACGCTGCGCTCGCCGGTCCGCAACAAACGGTCGATCCCGACAATCCGGCCGCAGCATCAGTCAAAACGCGACTGGCAGCGGACGGCATGGCGCCTGGTGATGAGACGCCGCTGATCTGGCGCCCCGCTTCGAACCAGACGGGGTTGCCGATACGGCCGCTCATGCAGCGCACCTCGATGGCTCCGCTGAACTGGCCGCCGCGCTTCAGTTTCAACCTGTTCAAATCGCGGAATACCGGACCGGGACAGGATTACTGCCCTGCCAATGCGCTGGCGGATGACAATGAGCTGTCCACCGGCAGCTGGCAGCAGGCCGGAACCCGACGCCGCATGGTGCTGCTGCTGATGACCGTCGTCATCACTTATTTCACCACCAGCGCGATGGAAGCCGTCTTGCCCTATCATGGCCGGCAACCGCTGGAAATCGCGATTCTGGTGCTGTTTGCGATATTGTCGGCCTGGGTCACACTGGGCTTCTGGACGGCGCTGGTGGGTTTCATCGTGCAACTCACCGGCGGCGACCGCCATATCATTTCCGCGCATTCGGCGGCGAATACGCCTATCGGCGAGCAAACACGCACAGCGATCATCATGCCTATCTGCAACGAGAACGTGCAGCGCGTGTTCGCCGGACTGCGTGCCACCTATGAATCGCTGGCGCGCACCGGCGAGCTGGAGCATTTCGATTTCTTCATCCTCAGCGACAGCAACAACCCCGACAACCGCGTGGCCGAAGTCACCGCCTGGCGCGCCTTATGCGAGGATGTGAACGGCTTCGGCCGCGTGTTTTACCGCTGGCGCCAGCACCGCATCAAGCGCAAAAGCGGCAATGTAGCCGATTTCTGCCGGCGCTGGGGCAGCCAGTATCAGTACATGATCGTGCTCGATGCCGACAGCATCATGAGCGGCAAGAGCCTCACCGGCCTCGTGCGCCTGATGGAAGCCAACCCCGGCGCCGGCATCATCCAGTCCGCACCGCAGGTAGCCGGACGCGATACGTTTTATGCCCGCATGCAGCAGTTTGCGAGCCGGGTCTATGGCCCGATTTTCGTCGCCGGCCTGCATTACTGGCAGCTCGGCGAATCGCATTACTGGGGACATAACGCCATTCTGCGCATCGAACCGTTCATGCGCCATTGCGCGCTCGGCAGGTTGTCCGGCAAGGGCCCGCTGTCCGGCGAGATCCTGTCGCATGATTTCGTCGAAGCGGCACTGATGCGCCGCGCCGGCTGGACGGTGTGGATCGCCTACGATTTGCCAGGCAGCTATGAAGAAGTGCCGCCTAACCTGGTCGACGAGCTGAAGCGCGATCGCCGCTGGTGCCAGGGCAACATGATGAATTTCCGCCTGTTCCTCGCGGATGGGCTGCATCCGGCGCACCGTGCAGTATTCATGACCGGCGTGGCCGCGTACGTATCGGCGCCGCTATGGTTCCTGTTCCTGCTGCTGTCCACCGCGCAGCTGGCGATGCATGTACTGGTTGAGCCAGAGTATTTCACACAGCCGTTCCAGCTGTTTCCGATCTGGCCGCAATGGAATCCGGAACGGGCGATGGCGCTGTTCGGTGCGACTGCCGCGCTGCTGTTCTTGCCCAAGATACTCAGCGTCATTCTGATCTGGACCAAAGACGCCAAAAGCTTCGGCGGATGGTTCCGGCTGGGCGTCAGCATGATCATCGAAGCGTTTTTCTCCGCGCTGCTGGCGCCCATACGCATGCTGTTCCATACCGGCTTCGTGATGAACACGCTACTGGGACGCGGCATCAAATGGAAATCGCCGGCGCGGGAGAATGCCGAGACCACCTGGGGTGAAGCGCTGCGCCGCCATGGCTGGCACACCTTGCTGGGGCTGGTCTGGGCGGCGGGCGTGTACTGGTTGCGGCCATCCTATCTGCTGTGGCTATCCCCGATCGTGGGCTCACTCATCCTCTCGATTCCGATCTCGGTGCTGTCGAGCCGCGTATCGTTCGGGCAATGGCTGCGCAAACTGCGCCTGTTCCTCATCCCGGAGGAACTCAATCCGCCGGAGGTGTTGACCAGCACATACAAACTTGCGGCAGTGCCATCCGCGGCATCAAGCTTTATCGATGCCGTGGTGCACCCGGCAACCAATGCCCTGCTGTGCGCGGCAGGCACGCCCCGTTGCGGCGAGTCGCCCATTACCCGGACGCACGACAAATGGGTGAATGAAGCATTGGCAGGCGGTTTTGGCGTGCTCTCCGCCAGTCAGAAAATGCATCTGCTCAACGATGCCAACGCCTTATCGCGTCTGCATTTCGAAGTATGGACCGCCGCCGCGGCACATCCTGACTGGATGACGGCAGCGGCTCAAAACAGGAATTAACGGAACACAGGATTAAAATCTATGCATCGACGCGACTTTCTCAAGACCATGTCCATTTTCGGTTTGCCGACCTCTTTGCTGTTTCACCGGGAGGCTACCGCGCGCAGTCAGCTGAAACACATCCACGAGAAACAGGCCTTCGACTACGCCTTACTCAAGGGCGAGGCCCGTGCACTGGCCGGGCATCCATACCACCCGCCTCGCGAGGTGCTGCCCAAAAGCCTGCAGCAGCTCAACTGGGACCAGTTCCAGGCGATACACTACCGCCCCGAGCATGCCTTATGGGCCAAGGATAAGCTGCGCTTCCAAGCGCGTTTCTTTCACATGGGCTGGTCATTCCGCACTCCGGTACAGATGTACGATCTGGACAACGGCCAGGCGCAGGAAATCGCCTATGACCCGGCCATGTTCGATTACGGCAAAAGCGGTCTGAATGGCGAGCGATTACCGCACGACCTCGGTTTTGCGGGCTTCCAGCTGTTTTATCACACGGATTACCAGCGCGATATCGCCGCCTTTCTCGGCGCGAGCTACTTCCGCGCCGTCGGCGCAGAAATGCAGTACGGCTTATCGGCACGCGGATTAGCGATAGACAGCGGCATGGCGCGACCGGAAGAATTCCCGCGCTTCACCGCTTTCTGGTTCGAGCGTCCGAAAGCGGAATCCGATCAGGTCACCATTTACGCGCTGCTCGATTCGCCCAGCATCACCGGGGCTTATCGTTTCGTCATCGACCTCACGCAACAAGTGGTGATGGACGTCGATGCGGCGCTCTATCCGCGCAAAGCCATCGAACGCCTGGGGATCGCGCCGCTTACCAGCATGTTTCTATACGGCGAGAACGAAAATCGCCTCAACAACGACTGGCGGCCGGAGATCCACGATTCCGACGGCCTGGCGATATGGCGCGGCAACGGCGAATGGATCTGGCGCCCGCTCACCAATCCGGCCAGCCTTCGTTTCAATGCCTATACCGACGACAGTCCGCGCGGCTTCGGGCTGATCCAGCGCGACCGCGTGTTCGACCACTATCAGGACGACGGTGCGTTCTACGAACGCCGCCCGAGCCTGTGGGTCGAGCCGCGCGGCAACTGGGGCAAAG
>JAJYPZ010000316.1 GCA_021794855.1 Pseudomonadota bacterium
CGTAGTGGATCTGATCAAAATGAAGGCCATTTACTGGGACGATACTACCCAGGGCATGAAGTTCGACGAGCGCGAAATCCCCGAGGCCATGAAAGCCGAATGCGCAACATGGCGCGAAAAAATGGTAGAAGCCGCTGCGGAAGTCAGTGAAGACATGATGAACAAATACCTCGAAGAGGGCGATCTGTCCATCGAGGAAATCAAGTCTGCCTTGCGCGTCCGTACGATTGCCAGTGAAATCATGCCCATGCTGTGCGGTTCGGCGTTCAAGAACAAAGGCGTGCAGGCGATGCTCGACGCTGTTATCGACTATCTGCCGTCGCCTATGGATATCCCGCCTGTGAAAGGCGAACTGGAAAACGGCGAAGAAGGCGAACGCAAAGCGGAAGATACCGAGCCGTTCGCGGCGCTGGCATTCAAGATCATGACCGACCCGTTCGTCGGCCAGCTGATATTTTTCCGCGTTTACTCCGGCACGATGAATTCGGGCGATACGATTTATAACCCGATCAAGGGCAAAAAGGAACGCATAGGGCGGATACTGCAGATGCACGCCAATCAGCGCGCCGAAATCAAGGAAGTGCGGGCGGGCGATATTGCCGCTGCAGTCGGTCTGAAGGAAGCGACCACCGGCGATACGCTGTGCGACCTGCAAAAAACGATCATACTGGAGCGGATGATATTCCCTGAGCCGGTCATACACGTAGCGGTCGAGCCCAAGACCAAAGCCGACCAGGAAAAAATGGGTATGGCGTTGAACCGTCTGGCGCAGGAAGATCCTTCGTTCCGCGTGCGTACCGACGAAGAAACCGGCCAGACGATTATTTCCGGTATGGGTGAATTGCACCTGGAGATTCTGGTCGATCGGATGAAGCGCGAGTTCGGCGTCGAAGCTAACGTCGGTGCGCCGCAAGTAGCCTACCGCGAAGCGATCCGCAAACCGGTCGAAATCGAAGGAAAATTTGTAAAACAGTCCGGCGGTAAGGGTCAGTATGGTCACGTCTGGCTCAAAATGGAGCCTAACGAAGCTGGCAAGGGTTTTGAATTTATCGACGCGATCAAGGGCGGTACCGTACCGCGCGAATTCATTCCCGCAGTCGAAAAAGGCTTGCGCGAGACCTTGCCGAATGGTGTGCTTGCAGGCTTCCCTGTAGTTGATGTCAAGGTGACTCTGTTCGACGGTTCATACCATGATGTGGACTCCAATGAAAATGCCTTTAAAATGGCTGCTTCCTTCGCGTTCAAGGACGGCATGCGTAAAGCCAGCCCGGTTTTGCTTGAACCGATGATGGCCGTGGAAGTCGAAACGCCCGAAGATTATATGGGCGACGTAATGGGCGATCTGTCTTCGCGTCGCGGTATGATTCAAGGCATGGACGATACCCTGAGCGGCAAGGTGGTAACGGCCGAAGTACCGCTGGCGGAAATGTTCGGTTATTCGACCACTTTGCGTTCGATGAGCCAGGGCCGCGCTACCTACAGCATGGAATTCAAGCATTATTCCGAAGCCCCGAAGAACGTGGCTGAAGCGATCATCAACAAAAAATGATATTGATTATTAAGGATAACCATCATGGCAAAAGGTAAGTTTGAACGGACCAAGCCGCACGTGAACGTCGGCACGATCGGGCACGTGGACCACGGCAAGACGACGCTGACGGCGGCGATCACGACGATCCTGTCGAAGAAATTCGGCGGCGAGGCGAAGAATTACGCGGATATTGATTCGGCACCGGAAGAGAAGGCGCGGGGGATCACGATCAATACGGCGCACGTGGAATACGAGACGGAGAACCGTCACTACGCGCACGTGGATTGCCCGGGGCATGCGGACTATGTGAAGAACATGATCACGGGAGCGGCGCAGATGGACGGCGCGATCCTGGTGGTGTCGTCGGCCGACGGCCCGATGCCGCAAACGCGGGAACACATACTGCTGGCGCGTCAGGTCGGGGTGCCGTACATCATCGTGTACATGAACAAGGCGGACATGGTGGACGACGCGGAGCTGCTGGAACTGGTGGAAATGGAAGTGCGCGAGCTGCTGGTGAAATACGATTTTCCGGGCGACGACACCCCGATCATCATTGGTTCTGCATTAAAGGCGCTGGAAGGCGACCAGAGCGAAATCGGCGAGCCGTCGATCTTCCGTCTGGCGGCGGCGCTGGACAGTTATATTCCGAACCCGGAGCGCGCCATCGACGGCACCTTCCTGATGCCGGTGGAGGACGTATTCTCGATCTCCGGTCGCGGTACGGTGGTAACCGGCCGGATCGAACGCGGCATCATCAAGGTGGGCGAAGAAGTCGAGATCGTTGGGCTGAAGCCGACGCTCAAGACCACGTGCACCGGGGTTGAGATGTTCCGCAAGCTGCTGGATCAGGGTCAGGCGGGCGACAACGTGGGCGTACTGCTGCGCGGGACGAAGCGGGAAGAAGTCGAGCGCGGCCAGGTATTGGCCAAGCCGGGATCGATCAAGCCGCATACGAAATTCAGCGCGGAGATTTATGTGTTGTCGAAAGACGAAGGCGGCCGTCATACGCCGTTCTTC
>JAJYPZ010000015.1 GCA_021794855.1 Pseudomonadota bacterium
GGGCAATGTTCCGGTTAGCAGGGTAATGCTGTCGGCGAAATGCGCATCCAGCGTTTGACCGAAACCGGTAATGGATTCGGGCAGAATGATATTGTTGATACGGTATTGCACATTGGCGTGATCGCCCCGTATGTGCAATTGACCGAAAGAATCCTGCGCTACGCCGGGCGCCTGCAATAAAACCTCATTAAGCGGGGTGTCGGCCCCTTGAGGTAATTGTGCGATATCTCGAGCCGTAATATGATAACTGCTGCCGCCGGTTTCCGTATCGATTTTGTTGCGTACGCGATCCTGTTTGCTGGCGCTGATGTGTAATGTCAGCGCCTTGAGTCCTGCCAGCGTCATTAAGCTGTATTTGCCGGCGGTTGCCGTTAACGTAACGATAGCAGTGCCTTTGCGGTATTGGGGGGCTGTGGCTATCAGGGCGTATACGCCGGGACGAATATTGGTAAAGCTGAAATGGCCGCTATCATCGCTTAACGTCGAAGCCAGGATTTTGCCGTTAGCTGCCTGTACTTTGATCGAAACGGCAGCAAGAGGTTTTCCTAACGCATTGTTAATTTCCCCGTCTATATGTCCTGCCGCTATATTGGCGGCGTAGACCGACGCGGCTCCCATCAGCGCAGGAATGGCGGCTGCTGCGGACGTCAAACTGATTTTCATGCATATGCTCCAAGCATAGAACAGAATATTTCCGCTCATGAAATTCATGAGCGGCGCTTGCTAGCGGAAAAAAATCAAATGACGGGCGGGGCTTGTGAACGGGGGCAGGGTAATCGCTGCTGCAGCAGAAAATCGTTCAGCGGTTTGCGCTGCAGCAGCGCATAGACGAAATATAGACTTACGAGCAAAAGCGCATTGGAAGCAGCCGGAGGATCTCCGGTAAAATTATGGCCGAGCTGACACGCGGCACAATGGTCGGTAGTGGTATTGAGGTCGTGGTGATGCTGCGTCAGGGCGAACAGCTGCAGGCTCAGCAGGGCAGCCAGAAAAAAAAGTACGCCGCGTTTCAGCGTATATTGACTAGAAAATAAATTGCGATCACATTGCATTCAAAGAGTCTAAAAGCGCATATCAGTTTCGTCAACTGTTTGCATTGAATTTCCAACCGATTGCGTACTCTTGGCATTCGGGTTTCGATAGCCCAATATGCAATGGCCGGCAATCGTCACTGTAGCGCTAAGTCAGTCTTATTCTTCATCAGTACTGGTATCAATCGTAATTTGTCGAGAAGGCGACAAAGTTGAAATTGCATGTTTGAATATGGCCTGGCTGACATTGTCATGCCCTTTCAACATTACCATATATTGATCAAACGATTCTATCTTACCTACTAATTTGATGCCGTTTACCAAAAACACAGAGACTAGCACATGTTCTTTACGTAAGGCATTGAGGAATTGATCCTGTAGGTTTTTCATTTTTTGAGCCATCCACTATAACGGGATAAAGCCGCCTCCGGCCGAAACAGTCGACCGGAGGCGGCATTAATCATTGTTTATTGTACTTTAGCATTTGCGCGTAATTCTGTAACTAATTTTTTCACCATTTGCTGTTCCATGTCGGTCCGCAATTGATCTTTAACCTGATCGTACGGAGGGAACTTCAGATCGCGGATATCTTCGACCTGAATAATATGCCAGCCGAACTTGGTATGTATCGGGGTTTTGGTATACTCGCCTTTTTTGAGCTGAGCCATTGCATCGGCAAATTCCTTGACGAGGTTGCCGGGAGCTACCCAGCCCAGTTCACCGCCGTTAGCAGCGGAGGAGTCTTTGGAATCTTTTTTGGCAAGTTCCGTAAAACTGGCTTTTTTGTTCAGTTTTGCAATGATATCTTTAGCTTCGGCTTCGTTATCGACGAGTATGTGCCGGACTTTGTATTCCTTGGTCCCCATCATTGCCTTGACGCGGTCATATTCCGCTTTCATGGCCGATTCGCTGACAGGATGAGCTTTTATATAACTGGCAATATAGGTTTGAGCCAGCATCTGGGTTTTGGCCAGTTGCAAGCGCAATTTGAAGCTGGGATCATTACTCAATCCGCTCTTTTCTGCCTGTTGCGCAAGGATTTCAGCATTGATCAGGCTGTCGCGCAATGCTGCTGCGGTTTGATCGTTGACCGGCTGGCCCTGGGCTGCGCGATCCTGCTTGACCATATCGAATTCTGCTTGAGGAATCGGTGTGCCGTTTACAACCGCCATGACTTTTCCGGAACTGGCGGCCGTTTGCGCAGCGGGTTTGGTAGCGGAGGATTTATTGTCTTCCGCCGCATTGCAGCCGGTCAGCGCGGTTAAACTCATCGCACAAACGGTGGCAATTACGATTTTTTTCAAATGCATGTGTCTTCCTTTTGAGTGGGTTATAGAATTTCTTCAGGACACTGGGCAGTTATGCTAAGTGCATGAATTTTATTATGCATTAAATCACCTAATGTTGCATATACCAAGCGGTGACGCGCCAGGGTATTCTTTTGGGAAAATGTTCCGGAAACGATATGCAGGCGGTAGTGGCCGCCGCCTGAGCGTGCTCCGGCATGTCCGGCATGTTGAGCGCTTTCGTCCGTGATTTTAAGGATGTCCGGCTGTAATGAGGCCAGTTTTTCGCGAATTAGTTCCACAGTGCTCATCAGGGCAGGACTTTCTTGAAAGGTTTTACCTCGACTTTGGCGTAGACTCCGGCATGAACATAAGGGTCGTCAGCCGCCCAGGCCCGGGCCGCTACGAGCGAATCGAAACCGGCTACGATCAGGCTGCCGCTGAAGCCGGCCGGACCGGGATCTGGGCTGTCGATGGCAGGGAAGGGACCGGCCAGCAAAAGACGGCCTTCGTCCCGGAGCGCGTCAAGGCGCTCCAGATGGGACGGCCGGGCGCTTAACCGCTTCGGCAGGCTGTCTGCATTATCTTCGCTTATGATGGCATACCAGCTAGTCATGTTTTTTGTTGTCCAGATATTTGTTAAGTACTATGCCTTGTCCTATTATAAATATAAACATCATGGCAGTACTACCGAACAATTTAAAATTTACCCACACATCCGTGCTGTAAGTGAGGGCGACGTAACGGTTTACAAGACCCATGACAATAAAAAAAATCGCCCAACTCAGGTTAAGTTTACGCCAGACCCGCTCCGGCAGTGTGATTTGTTCGGAAAGCATGGAGCGGATTATATTTTTTTTGAACAAAAGCGGACTTGCCAGCAAGGTAATGGCGAACAACCAGTATAAGGCGGTGGGTTTCCATTTAATAAATGTATCGTTATGGGAAACCAGCGTTGCGCCTCCGAGTACGATTACGATACCGAGACTGATCCACATCGCGATATCGACTTTTTTATGGCGGATAAGCAAATATCCTATCTGAACGATGCTGGCAACAATGGAGACCGCAGTGGCAATATAAATACCTCCGAATTTATAGGCGATAAAAAACAGCAGAATCGGGAATAAATCAAATAGGAATTTCATAAATCGTTGCCTTTGACCTAATGCCGGGTAACCCAGCGGTTAAAATAATCCTGTACCATTTCCCGCACGGGTGGCGAAAAACTGTCTTTTTGTACTTGTTGCAAGCCTTGTTCGAAAAATGCGGGGCAATCCTCCGGCAGATTCCGGCTCAATGTATCATAGGCCTTTTTCATTAGTTCGGTATCCTGGCTACGCGTGGCAACGATGGCGTAATTCAGGTTCAGTATGCGCCAGGGGCGCGTCGGGTCGCTTTTTTCAAGGTCGGCTTTTATGTCCGGTGCCGTATGCTCTATGGTATCGCTGATCACTTGCGCCAGCGCGGTTAGCGTGACGGATTCCTGAGTCAGATTGGCGCTGGCGGCCAGGCTGTTGACGATGGGTTCCAGCGTACGCAGTTCGCCGCCATGGCGAATTATCCAGTGAGCGACTCCCAGTGCGGTTTTTTCGATATCCATCTTGGATTTCGGCAAGCGCAGACGTTCGGCCCAGAAAGCCAGGTCCATCAAAAACCCGATTGCATGGTCACCTAACTGATTGACTTCGTCGAATTCGATAGGGCCACTTTCGCCATGTTCGCGGTCGAGTTTGTCGAACAGCAGCAGAAACTGGGTGATTGCTTCGCCCAGTTGATCGGGAGTGACTTGAGCGCCGGCTTCGATATTCGAATCCAGGAAAGCTTGACCGACGATTTGATTGGCTTCTTCAAAACATTTATGAATCTCTTCAGGAATCGCCATAGTTGATATCTGACCCAAGTGAACCAGCAAAATTAGTGAGTAAACCAGTCAGTATTTTGCTATGATTTGTTCTTGATCTACAAGTAAACAAATTATGTCAGAGCAAAATTTTGATCTGCATTGCCATTCTAACGTTTCTGATGGCGTGTTGCTACCCGCGGATTTAGTCGCACGCGCGGCAGATCGGGGCGTAACTGTCCTGGCTCTGACCGACCACGACGATGTGGCTGGCTTGCCCGCTGCGCACGCTGCAGCGCGAACGGCAGGTATCAAGCTGATAAACGGCGTGGAAATTTCGGTTACCTGGGGCACGCATACTTTGCATATTATCGGTTTAAATATCGACCCGCAATCGCCGCGGCTCGTGGCGGGCCTGGCATCGATACGGGCCGGCCGCGAAGAGCGGGCAATTAAAATGGCCGAACAGCTGGCGCGTGTAGGTATACCCGACAGCCTGGCGGGAGCGTATCAATATGTGGATAACCGCAATTCGGTCGGACGTTTGCATTTTGCCCGTTTTCTGGTCGATCGAGGCATAGTCAAGGACATTCGTAGCGTATTCAAGCGTTATCTTGTAAAAGGCAAGCCCGGTTACGTACCGCATCAATGGGCCGGATTGGCCGATGCGGTGGGCTGGATAACGTCGAGCGGAGGGCAGGCCGTGCTGGCTCATCCAGGTCGATACGACATGGGCGAAGGAAAAATGCACGAATTACTGACCGAATTCAAGCAATGCGGCGGAACCGGTATCGAAGTCGTTACCGGCAGCCATACTGTCGAACATTACGCGAAATTCGCCAAGCTGGCGAAAAAATTCGATTTGTTAAGTTCACGGGGTTCGGATTTCCATGCTCCGGATGAAAGTTTCAGAGATCTCGGTTGTCTGCCGCAATTGCCGGAAATCTGCATTCCCGTATGGCAAAACTGGGCGTTGGACCTAGCCGTCGAAGAGCCGGTGAATTGAAAATGAAATGCACGGAAAACCTCGGAGCAATGAGTTTGATAGTCGCTTTATCCGCAACTGCTTGTGTTATTTGACCCTCGCTGTGGCATGACTGGCCGAAACAATTTTCTTATTATTGAATGAGTGTTTCCAAATGGCGCAATTTTTTACATTGCATCCGGATAATCCGCAGCCGCGACTGATCAAACAGTCGGTCCAGATTTTACGCGACGGTGGCGTGGTCGCTTTGCCGACCGATTCCAGTTACGCTATCGCCTGTCATCTGGGCGATAAGCAGGCGCAGGACAGAATCCGTAGTCTTCGGGCAGTAGACGAAAAGCATCATTTTACCCTGCTGTGCCGGGATCTGGCCGAAATCGCGGTGTACGCGCAAGTTGATAACCAGCAATTCAGGCTGCTCAAGGCAAACACGCCGGGCAGTTATACGTTCATCCTGGAAGCTACGCGCGAAGTGCCCAAACGTTTGCAGCATCCGAAAAGAAATACCATCGGGTTGCGCGTACCGGAACATCCGGTCACTCTGGCATTGCTGGCCGAAATGGATGAGCCTTTATTGAGCATGACCTTAATTTTACCGAACGAAAAACTTCCTATGCACGATGCTAATACCATACGAGAATATCTCGAACACCAACTGGATCTGATTCTCGATGCCGGGGCTTGCGGCATGGAACCGACCACTGTAATCGATTTGAGCCGGGGAGATATCGAGGTTTTACGCAGAGGACGTGGTGCGCTGGCTCCATTCGGGCTGAATTGATGGAACTGAATATCATCCAAAAAATTACCGTATGGGTAATTCCGGTAATTTTCGCTATCACACTGCATGAAGCAGCCCACGGTTACGTCGCGAAATTTTTCGGCGATAAAACCGCGTGGATGCTCGGGCGAGTAACGCTTAATCCCTTAAAGCACATCGATCCGATAGGCACGATACTGGTCCCGCTTTCCATCCTGATGCTGAGCAAAATGTTGGGCGGCGGATTTTTTCTGTTCGGCTGGGCCAAACCTGTGCCCGTCAATTTCGATGCTTTGCGCCGACCCAAGCAGGATATGCTCTGGGTTGCTCTGGCCGGTCCGGGAGCGAATCTCATCATGGCAATCATCTGGGCACTGGTGATAAAGCTCGGGGTGATGCTCGGCGATAATTATTCTCAACCCATGGCGCTGATGGGTGCAGCGGGAATTTATATCAATGCAGTGCTCATGGCGTTAAATCTGTTGCCGCTGCCGCCGCTCGATGGCGGTCGCGTCATGATCAGCGTATTGCCCGGCAAGCTTTCGTACAGTTTTTCCCGCATTGAGCCTTACGGGTTTTATATCCTGCTGATCCTGATGTTCGTCGGATGGCTGAGCGTAATTCTCAGCCCATTGTTAGCGGTCATGCTGATGATGAGCAGTGCATTGTCAGGCTTGAGTTATAATGATTTAATTACCCTCATTCAAGTCATTACCAATTAAACCATGTACGCCAATCGAGTATTATCGGGCATGCGTCCGACAGGCAGCCTGCATCTGGGTCATTATCACGGCGTATTGAAAAACTGGATCAAGCTCCAGCACGAACATGAATGTCTGTTTTTCGTTGCCGACTGGCACGCTTTGACCACGCATTACGATAACCCGGAAGTCATTCGGAATAATGTGTGGGAAATGGTCATAGACTGGCTGGCGGCGGGGGTAGACCCCGATCTGGCGACCCTGTTTATCCAGTCTCAGGTGCCGGAACATGCCGAACTGCATTTGCTGCTGTCGATGTTTACGCCGCTGGGCTGGCTGGAACGGGTTCCTACCTATAAAGACCAACAGGAAAAGCTGGCAGAAAAAGATCTCTCTACCTATGGTTTTTTAGGCTATCCCTTATTGCAAAGCGCCGACATACTGATCTATCGCGCAAGTCAGGTTCCGGTAGGCGAAGATCAGGTTGCGCACATTGAATTCACGCGTGAGATCGCGCGACGATTCAATCATTTATACGGTCGCGAACCCGGTTTCGAGCAGAGGGCGGAAGCCGCGATCAAAAAAATGGGTAACAAAAAAGCCCGGCTGTACGAAGAGTTGCGCATGCGTTATCAGCAGGACGGCGATGAGACCGCTATCGAAGCGGCTCACGCCTTGTTGAATGAACAGCAAAATCTTTCGCTGGGCGATCGAGAGCGCTTGTTCGGCTATCTGGAAGGCGGCGGCAAGATGATTTTGACCGAACCGCAGGCGCTGCTGACGGCAGCGTCGAAAATGCCGGGACTGGACGGTCAGAAAATGTCCAAATCGTATCAGAATACGATCACGCTGCGCGAATCCGCCGAGAGCCTGACAAAAAAAGTCCGTACCATGCCTACCGATCCGGCGCGGGTGCGTCGTACAGATCCGGGCACTCCGGAAAAATGCCCGGTCTGGGCATTACATCAGATTTATTCCGATCAGGGGATACGTTCCTGGGTACAGAACGGCTGCGTCAGCGCTGGCATTGGTTGCCTGGAATGCAAACAGCCGGTTATCGACGGAATAATGAAAGAGCAGGAGCCGATGCGCGAGCGGGCTCTGATGTATGCCGACAATCCTTCGCTGGTGCGCAATATCATTGCCGACGGTTGCGAGAAAGCGCGTGTGCTGGCCTGCGATACCATGCGCGACGTCAGGTCGGTTATGGGGTTGAGTTACGATTAACTGAGATTTGGGTTTTGACATGATCCCGGGGTGAGATGGGATCGAAGCGGCTACAGGAAGCTGCGATCTTCCCGTAGCCCATACGACAATTGCTGATAAGCCGACTATTTATAACCCATTTTTGCGCTGTGAGGCAATGCTTCGCCCTCGTTGAAGAATTCCCACAGCAGCTGGGCGAAAATCTCGGGTGCAATAACCGTATGCTGATTGTTTGTTGCCTGCATTTTAGCCCGTAATTGTTGGCGCACTTCAGGATTGCCGGTCAAATCGAATATGATATCGACTTTATCGCCCAGATCGACGACTTTTAAAGCGTCTTCGAATACGGGAATATTGCTGTGAGCGAAGCCTAATGCTACGGGCGAATCCAGCTGATGCGTCGCAACGGCGACAATTTCGACTTTGATGTGTTCTTCCTGAATTTTTTCGAGGAAATGTTCGGAAAATATCTCGCCGACGCGGCTTAATCCCAAGAGGGCAATTCTGATTTTTTGGATCATGATTATGGTAGTCTCCACGCTTATAATATTTTTTGCAAAACAATTGCCCTGCTAGCATACGCCGAATAACTGAACTTTGGCAATTCGCTCATTATTTAATTCTTTCCGCCGGATTGTTATCCGATCGTATTATGGCCAAACCTAAAACGCTTTATACCTGTACCGAATGCGGCGGCTCCCTGAGTAAATGGCAGGGCCAGTGTCCGCATTGCAATGCCTGGAATACACTGGTGGAAACCCTGGCGGAATCCGCAGCGCCTTCGCGCTATAGCGGTCTTTCGGTGTTAAGCGAAGTGCAGGCGCTTTCCGCTATTGTGGCGGTAGAAAACGAACGCATAACGACCGGCATCGACGAGCTCGATCGCGTGTTGGGCGGCGGCCTGGTCAAGGGTGGAGTGGTATTGATAGGCGGCGATCCCGGTATCGGCAAATCGACGCTCTTGCTGCAGGCATTGAGCGCGCTGAGCGCGGGACATAAAACGCTCTACGTCAGCGGCGAGGAATCCGCCCAGCAAATCGCGTTGCGAGCGCAACGCTTGCAGGTGGACGCCGACAATCTGCAATTGCTGGCCGAGATCCAGTTGGAAAATATTTTGACCATATTACAGGCGCATCAGCCTGCCGTGGCGGTCATCGATTCGATACAGACCGTGTATTCCGAAGCCTTGCAATCGGCACCGGGATCGGTCGCGCAGGTACGCGAATGTGCCGCCCAACTGACCCGCTTTGCCAAGCAGAGCGGTACGGCGATTTTCCTGGTCGGGCATGTAACCAAAGAAGGCGCGTTGGCCGGCCCGAGGGTATTGGAGCATATCGTCGATACGGTCCTGTATTTCGAAGGCGATACGAGTTCGAGCTTTCGGCTGGTGCGTGCGTTCAAGAACCGTTTCGGCGCAGTCAACGAGCTCGGCGTATTCGCCATGACGGATAAAGGACTGAAAGGGGTGTCCAATCCTTCGGCGATCTTTTTATCGGGTCACAGGGCGGATGTGGCGGGTTCCTGCGTGATGGTCACGCAGGAAGGCACGCGGCCGTTGCTGGTGGAAATCCAGGCGCTGGTCGAGTCTTCGCCGATGCCGAACCCGAGGCGACTCTCGGTCGGGCTGGAACAAAATCGGCTGGCGATGTTGCTGGCAGTATTGCACCGGCATGGAGGGTTGGCCTGCCACGATCAGGATGTGTTTATCAATGCGGTCGGCGGCGTGCGCATCAACGAGCCGGCAGCCGATTTGCCTTTGTTGCTAGCGATAATTTCTTCTTTTAAAAACAAATCATTGCCGGATAAACTTGTCGTGTTTGGCGAAGTAGGGCTGGCCGGTGAAATTCGTCCGGTACAACGCGGGCAGGAGCGTTTGAAAGAGGCTGCGAAGCTGGGTTTTACCCGTGCTATCGTGCCTGCCGCCAATCAATCGCGGCAGGCGATTGCCGGGATGGAAGTGACCGGAATAGAAAGGTTGCAGGAAGCGGTTACTTATTTACGCGATGCCTGAGCGCGTTACCGCTGGCGCAGAAATTCGATGACTTCGTCTTCGTTGCGACTGCGCTTCATCGGCGGCAGGCTTTGCCAGATGCGCTTGCCGTAAGGTTTGGAGACCAGGCGCGGATCGCAGATAACCAGCACGCCGCGATCCGTTTCGTCGCGGATCAGTCGCCCGGCACCCTGTTTGAGCGTAATGACGGCATGCGGCAATTGATACTGCATGAACGCATTGCCGCCGGATTCGTTGATTTGCCGAATTCGTGCCGCCAGTACCGGATCGTCGGGCGGCATGAACGGCAGTTTGTCGATAATGACCAGCGACAAGGCGTCGCCCTTGACGTCGACGCCTTCCCAGAAGCTCTGGCTGCCGAGCAATACCGCATTGCCCAGTGCGCGGAATTGCGCGAGCAGCTCGGTACGCGAGCGTTCTCCCTGCATCAATATGGGAAAATCCAGTTGTCTTTGCGCAAATTCCTGTTCGAGTAAAGTGCGCGCTTCTTTCATGGCGCGTAATGACGTAAACAATAAAAATGCGCGGCCTTCGCTCGCCGCCAATAACGGCAGCGCCGTTTTGATGACTGCCGCCGTATAGCCGGCCGTATTGGGTTCCGGCATGTGCTGCGGCAGATAGAACACCGCCTGCTGCGCGTATTCGAACGGGCTGTCCCAGCTGAGGCTCGCGCCGTTCGCCAGGCCTAATTGGCTGCGGTAATGGGTGAAATCACCCTTGACCGAAAGCGTGGCCGAGGTAAAAATCCAGGCGCGCGCATTGCTTTCGATTTGTTTGGCAAATACATCGGCAACGGAAAGAGGGGTCGTGTTCAAGGTGAGCGCATGGCTGAACGCCTCGATCCAGCGCACCGTCTCCTGTACCGGAGGCTGTTGCCAGTTGCCAAGTTGGGTCGCTAATTCCTGCCCGCGTTTCCATATGTTTTCCAGACTCGGGGCTCGTGCGGCTTGGCTTTCCAGATGGGTATTGATTTCGTCCAAGGTGCGATGGCACTGAGTTAGCGCAGCGGCGTAATGTTGCCGCAGTTGTGCTCTATCCAGCGGCCAGCGCCCGCTCTCCTCTTCGAACACCAGACGCAGATCGCGCGCCGCTTTGTCCAGCGCCGTTGCCGCTTCCGGCAGCGCGGCATAATCCTTGCAGGAAGACAGACCT
>JAJYPZ010000016.1 GCA_021794855.1 Pseudomonadota bacterium
GATATGGCTGTCTATGCCTCCAGCGGTGACGATCATTCCTTCGCCGGCAATGATCTCGGTAGCGGCGCCGATAGCGACGGTCACGCCAGGCTGCACATCCGGGTTACCGGCTTTACCGATGGCGCTTATATACCCGTTTTTAAGTCCTATATCCGCTTTAACGATACCGGTAATCGCATCGACGATCAGGGCGTTGGTAATAACCGTATCGGCGACTTCAGCCGCACAGCGCTGGCTTTGGCCCATGCCGTCGCGTATCACCTTGCCGCCGCCGAACTTCACCTCCTCGCCGTACACGGTGTAATCTTTTTCCACTTCGATCCACAGCTCGGTATCGGCCAGCCGCACCCGGTCACCCAGGGTCGGGCCGAACATTTCCGCATACGCCCGACGAGCAATTTTTACCGCCATGATGCCACCTCGCTAGCACTCACGACCAGAAAAGCGGCACGGCTAACGCCAGCATACCCGCTCCCAGCCAGCGATCGCGATTTTTTCGCCGCAGCAGTTTGCCGAGAACCAGGCCGCTAGCCAGCAATAGCGCCGTCGCGGCGATAAAACCACAGGCGTAACTGATGGGCGCCGTCATCGCCGGCAATTCCGCCCCATGCGCAATGCCGTGCCAGATTGCAAAAAATAGAGCAACGCCACCCTGAGCCAGCAGCGGCATGCGTATCGCTAGCGCCACCAGCAAAGCTGCGGCTACCACGCTTGCCGCGACCGCCGACTCAATAAACACGGGAACCATTCCGTCCATCCCCATGTCGCCCCCCGCCAGCATCCCGCCGAGAAATGCGGCAGGCACAAACCAGCGCCGGGAACCGCTATTGCGTGCTGCCCATATGCCCACAGCCAGCATCCCCAGCACGTGATCCAGCCCGCTCAAAGGATGCATCACACCGTTGACGAAACCGCTTTCGCCGTGGCCGGGATGCGCCCAGGCTGTGATGGGCAGCAACACTATCCAAAGCGCTAAAAATAGAGGCCGTTTCATGCTTGACTCCTTCCATAAAGATTATAGATCGCCCATAATGCGGGCCTGAAACCCATACACTTTTCGCGCACCGTCGAAATCGATCAATCCTATCGTACGGGTTTGACCCGGCTCAAAACGCACGGCGGTCCCTGCCGCGATATCGAGTCTCATCCCTCGTGCCTGGTCGCGTTCAAATTCGAGTGCGGCATTCGCCTCGAAAAAATGATAATGCGAACCCACCTGTACAGGTCTGTCGCCGGTATTTGCCACCACCAGCGTCACGCACCTGCGGCCTGCGTTCAATTCAATCTCACCCTCACAGATATTGTATTCCCCCGGTATCATTCAACCTCTCCTATACGATAGGATTATGGACGGTAACCAGCTTGGTGCCGTCCGGAAAAGTCGCCTCGACCTGAATGTCCGGGATCATCTCCGGTACGCCTTCCATCACCTCGTCCCGACTTAACAAGGTATTGCCGTAACTCATCAGCTCGGCCACTGTCCGGCCATCTCTGGCGCCTTCCATAATCGCGGCGGCAATCAGTGCCACCGCCTCGGGATAATTGAGTTTGAGACCCCGCGCCCTGCGCCTTTCGGCAAGCAGGCCGGCGGTAAAAATGAGCAGCTTGTCTTTTTCCCTGGGGGTCAATTCCATTTTTTCTCCCTTCCATCACGTATTCCATATTCGCGGAATATGCGCTGGGCGACCGATCAGCGCCGGTCGCAGCAAGTTCCATAGAGCGACAAACCAGCCGCGTGCCGCTTCCGACGAATGCCCGAGGTAACGCGCCACCAGCACCTCCGGCAGCAAAGTCAGGCCATGCACTACGCCGCTTTCCGCCGGCGCCAGCTCCCGGCACGCCGCCAGCAACATAGGCGTCAGATTTTTACCTGCAGCCAGCAACGTGGCGCTCACGCTGTAACCAGCCAGTCCGGCAGGCGAATGCAACAGTGCCGACCCGCCTTCCAGCACACCGCGTTCCAGCCAGATCGGCCGGCTGGCGCGCTCGATTCGGGTAGCCAGGGTCAGCGTGCCCGCATCGAAACGCTCACCTGATGCCCGCCGCCCCAGACACAATACTTCCCAACCGATGAAACTCGCGGTTGCGTCTAGCACTATCCCCGTTTCCATCGCCGCACGGGCACCATCGAAAACGATGGTTTCCTGCGGCAGCCACTCCAGTGTCGCCTCCTTCTCCACCACCAATTTCAATTGCTGAGTCGCCCATGGCGCGGCGCTGCGATACCATTTGGCTGCCCCCGGCGTAGTCAGCAAAGCATGGGCATTGTCGCCGACCGATACGGTAATCGCCAGCTCGTCGCCGCCGACTATGCCGGCAGGCGGGTGCAGCAGTACGCTATGACAAACCTTGCCCCCTTCAGGATAAAATGGTTTTTGTACACGCAACGGACCAGTATGAACGCGTCGCGTCAAAATGGTAGCGTCGCCGCGCTGCCCGTACTCCAGATTCAGTCTGGCCTGCCAACCAGCAAACGTAGCGTCCTGTGCAAACATCGGCTCATCCTACCATAAGTTACCGCCAATGAAATTACGCTCAATCGGCTCGTTTCCGCGCTTGTAAATACCGCCACGAGATACCTCCAGAATAAAATTAACCGCTCTCAGTGACTGATCATCCACGGCCGCCTGTTCGCAAACGACTTCATCGCCGCCGGCGACGCGCTCGTTCTGGACGGCGATTTGCAGCAACTGCAGCCCTGCGGATGACGGTACGACGCCGATGATGCGGGTTCGTGGCTGGCGCGTTCGTTAGTGACCATCGCCCGCCGCACTTCGGCGGTTAGGGCCGCCAAACCAGGCGCGGCGATAAAAATACGGCCGGCCTCTCCACCGCACTGCGGACATAAGGCCGGGCTGTCGCGTTCGGCAATACGCCGCATCAGATCGAATGGTCCGCAACCGGCGCAATAATAATCGTACGTAGGCATGATCAGATCACATCGGGCGACATGGGAATATCCTTGCCGCCGGTAATATGCTGCACAGGCCCGGTCGAGTTGGGGCGAATATCGAATTCGAATATCTGGGTCGGCAGCCACAGCGTAGCGCAGGAATTGGGAATGTCGACGACGCCGCTGATATGGCCCTGCACCGGCGCCGTTCCCAGTATCGAATAAGCCTGTGTTTTGGTATAGCCGAATTTGGTCAGATACTCGATCGCATTCAGGCAGGCCTGCCGATAAGCCACATTGACGTCGAGATAATACTGCTTGCCGGCTTCGTCGACCGAAATGCCTTCGAAAATCAAATAATCGTTGTAATGCGGAGTGACGGCGCTGGGCTTGAAAATCGGGTTTTTGATACCGTACAGGGCCATGCCGCCCTTGATAAGCTCGACCTTCATATGTACCCAGCCGGCCATCTCGATCGCCCCGCAGAACGTGATTTCGCCGTCGCCCTGGCTGAAATGCAGATCGCCAACGGACAAACCCGCGCCGTCGACGTAGACCGGAAAGTAAATTTTCGAACCGCGCGACAAATCCTTGATATCGCAATTGCCGCCGTGCTCCCGCGGCGGTATGGTGCGAGCTCCTTCAGCTCCCGCCTTGACCCGGGCTTCGCCGGTAAGCTTACCCATGTGAGCGCCCGTTGCAAAAGGCGGATTAGCCAAAGGCGGCACGCGATCCGGATCGGTCGCAATCAGACCGACTTCTCTCTCGTTCCATTTGGCCAGCAAACCTGCATCCGGCAGGCAGCCGATCAGCCCGGGGTGAATCAGACCGGCGTAATTTACTCCCGGAACATGCCGGCTTTGGGTGAACATACCCCGAATATCCCAAATGGATTTCTGCGCCAGCGGAAAATGATCGGTTAAAAATCCGCCACCATTTTTTTTGGAAAAAATGCCATTGAAACCCCACAGGCTTTCCGGTTTTGCACCAATATCCAGCAGATCGACCACCAGCAGATCGCCCGGCTCCGCGCCGTGCACGCCGACCGGTCCGGAAAGGAAATGCACGATGGACAGATCGATATCGCGTACATCGTCGGCACTATCGTCGTTTTTGATGGAACCGCCAGTCCAGTCGTAGGTTTCCACGATGAAATCGTCGCCGGGCTTGACCCAGCACGCCATAGGGATATCGGGATGCCAACGATTGTGGATCATTTCATTCTGATACGGCGATTGTTGCAAGTCGACCTTAATAAGCGTTTCAGCCATCATCTTCCTCTCTTGACAAATTAATATGCGTACAGCACAAAGACGGCTAATCAGCCGTAACGGTTGTTAAATCGATAAATATTGAGCGATGATTTTTTCGTTGACATTGGCACGCCGATCTTCGTAAACGAATCTGCCTTTGTCGATAACAAAAAAGCGGTCAGCAATATCCAGGGTAAAACTCAGCACCTGCTCCGAAACCAATATCGTGAGCTCTCGCAATCCTCTGATTTCTTTTAATGTCTTTGCAATATCCTTGATGATGGACGGCTGTATGCCCTCGGTTGGTTCGTCCAGCAGCAAGACTTTGGGATTGGTGGCCAGCGCTCGCGCAATGGCTAACTGCTGCTGCTGCCCGCCGGACAGATTGCCGCCTTTACGCGCGCGCATCTCGTACAAAACCGGGAACAGCACGTACAGCTCCTCAGGCACCACACCGCGAGCGGCAGCAGGCAGGCCGGTCTGTATATTTTCCAGCACCGTCATATTGGAAAAAATCATCCGCCCTTGCGGCACGTACGCCAGGCCTTGCTGAACGCGCTGATACGAATCAAGACTTTCCAACTTTTTGCCGTCCACCGCGATTTGTCCGCGGCTGGACGGAATAATACCCATCAGCGTCTTGAACAATGTCGTTTTTCCCATTCCGTTCCGGCCCATGACGGCGACGATTTCCTGTTTGCCTGCGTTCAGGTTCAAATCGTGTATGACCTGACTCTGCCCATAACCGGAATCGAGCCCGCTGACGCTAAACATATAATCCGACATACAGTCTCCTCAATGCCCCAGATAAACTTCGATGACTTTGGGATTATTTTGCACGACGGCCATATTGCCTTCCGCCAGCACTTTGCCTTGATGCAGCACGGTCACCTTATGCGCAATGCGCTGGACGAATTCCATATCGTGCTCGATAACGATGACGGATCGCCCCTGCGAAATTTTTCCTAACAGTTCAGCGGTTTTTTCGCGCTCGGACACGCTCATGCCCGCTACCGGCTCGTCCAGCATCAGCAATTCCGGATCCTGTATCAGCAGCATGCCGATCTCCAGCCATTGCTTCTGACCGTGACTCAGCAATCCGGCCTGAGCGTACAAGTGCTCCGCCAGAAAAATCATGTCGACGACTTCGGCGATACGATCCGTCACCTCGCGGGTACGCTTGAATACCAGAGATCCCCAGACGCTGCGTCCTCGTGGAAACGATATTTCCAGATTCTCCAGCACCGACAGATTTTCGTAGATCGACGGCGTTTGAAATTTGCGCCCTATTCCAGCCTGGACGATTTTGTACTCGGGATATTTCGTCAGTTCTCTATCGTGAAATTTGATCGAGCCTGCCGTCGCTTTCGTCTTGCCGCAAATCAGATCAAGCACAGTGGTTTTGCCCGCGCCATTAGGACCGATAATGACCCGCAGCTCATTTTTTTCCACGTACAGATTCAAACCATCGACCGCTTTAAAACCATCGAACGAAACGGTCAGATCTTCGACAGCCAGAACGTAATCAGTGTGATTGCTCATTTCGCCGCTCCGTCCGAACAGGATTCTATTTTTTGACCAGAACGATTTTTAAATGTCTTGCTCCAATTGGCCAGCCGCGGCTGCAAATAGGTTTCGTAGAGGCCCGACAAGCCGCTGGGGAAAAACATCACCACACCGATAAACAAGGACCCCATGAAAAACAGCCACAGCGAAGGAAACGATTCCGAAAACGCCGATTTCCCGTAATTGACCAGCAAGGTGCCGTAAACCGCCCCGACCAGCGACATGCGGCCACCGACGGCCGCAAAAATGACCATTTCTATCGAAGGCACGATACCGACGAAGGACGGCGACATGAAGCCGACCTGCAAGGTGAACATTGCGCCGCCGATGGCCGAAATGGCCGCGCCCAGACAGAAGGTGAAAATCTTGAAATTGGCCACGTCGTAGCCCGAAAACCGGACCCTGTCTTCCTTATCCTTTAATGCCAGCAATAAGCGGCCGAGTTTGGAAGACAGAATGAATTTGCATATCAGGATGACGCCGATCAGCAACGCCCCGTTGACGTAATACAGAAGATATTTCGCGGAATCGGTGTTGATGTTCCAGCCATGCAGCGTCTTGAGATCGGTAATGCCGTTAATCCCGCCCGTCAGCCCCTGCTGGCCGACGACCAGTATCGTCAGTATCGCCGCGATCGCCTGGGTAATGATCGAGAAATATACGCCTCCAACCCGACGCTTGAACATGGCGGCGCCGATAATGTACGCGAACAATACCGGCAGCACGATCACTGCCGCGAGCGTAAAAGCGAAGCTGTGGAACGGCTCCCAGAACAGCGGCAGATGAGTGACCTGATTCCAGTCCATGAAATCGGGAATGCCCGGGGTGGTCTGATGCGCGGTGCTGACCGGATCGGACGCTTCCAGCTTCAGAAACATCGCCATGCAATAGCCGCCGATACCGAAAAAAACGCCCTGCCCCAGACTCAGGACCCCGCCGTATCCCCAGACCATGACCAGTCCCACCGCGGCGAACGCGTAAGTGAGATATTTACCGACCAGATTCAGGCGAAAGATATCGAGCCACAACGGCATGACGATAAATATCAGCGCCGCTAGTATCGCGAGCTCGATCGCTCCTTTTTTACCGCCCAGCCATTTGTTGTAAAAAGCGCTCATCATTCGTCCTTTATTAACATATTCCATCTCTGCTATTTCCTTACCTTGCTGGCAAACAAACCCTCAGGCCGCAGCATCAAGATAATGATAATAGTCAATAAGGTGACGACTTTCCCCATGGCGTTGGTCATGAAAAACGTTAGTATCGACTGGGCCTGCGCAATGGAAAAGGCGGATACGATAGTGCCGAACAGACTGGCCGTACCGCCGAATACGACCACCAGGAACGTATCGACGATATACAGCGAGCCGCTGGTGGGGCCGGTGGACGCAATCGTAGTGAACGTGGCGCCCGCGATCCCCGCGATGCCGCAACCTGCTGCAAAGGTTATTCTGTCGATTTTTTTGGTATTGATGCCGATAGCGTTCGCCATGACCCGATTCTGCGTGGTTGCGCGTACTTTCAGCCCCCAGCTGGAGCGGTACATGAACAGGACTACAAGGGCGGTCACGACTATCGATATCGCCATGACGAAAAGGCCGTTGAGCGGAATATCGATATTGGCGGTCGGTTTCCATGCGCCCATCAGCCAATCCGGCAATACCGCGCTCACTTCGCGCGCCCCGAACAGGGAACGGAATACCTGCTGCATGATGAGGCTCAGCCCCCAGGTCGCCAGCAAGGTGTCCAGCGGTCGCTTGTAGAGATGTCTGATGAGCAGATACTCGACCGCGTAGCCGACTAAAAACGCAATCACAAAGGCCGCGATAATGGCGATAATGAAATAATAGGGCATGAGCGCGGGGAAGTATTTCCCGGCCATTTTCGAGAAAAAATAAACAGCGTAAGCGCCTATGGTCATGAACTCGCCCAAGGCCATATTGATCACGCCCATCTGACCGAAAATGATGGCCATGCCTAGCGCCATCAGCAACAGTACGCTGAACAGGCTAAGCCCGGAAAACCCTTGCATGATCAGAATCGACCACAGATCAGAGAGCGAATAACCGTCCATTTGAGCCTCCGGGATACGTATCACATTTCAACCAACAGCTCTCGCGTCGCAACGCGTAAATTGCCGCTATCGCCAGCAGTCAGGCGATAGACGGCGCTTCGTCCTAATAACCCTTAGGGAAAGGATTAGGCATGATGTAGGGCGAGGTATAGACAATGACCGCCTGACCGTTGACCTGCCATTCGCCGATCCGCAGCCGCGTTTTCAAGTGATGGTTGGGCTCCAGATACACCATGCCTTCCGGCGCATCGAAACTGATCGTTCCGCTTTGCTCAGCCTGCACCACCTTGTCCGTGTCGAAGCTGCCCGCTTTTTCGACGGCGGCCTTCCACAGCCAGGGACCTTCGTAAGCGGCTTGCGTCACGTCGCCGATAGGCGCATTCGCTCCCCACATCGTCTTGAACTGCTTGACAAATTCTTTATTGCGCGGGGTATCGAGCGACTGGAAATATTTCATGGCGGAATAGAACCCGACCAGATTCTCGCCGCCTATGCCTTTCGCTTCGTCTTCGGTGACCGACAAGGTGAGCAAAGTCTGATTTTTACCATTTATTCCCGCGGCCTTCAGTTGCTTGAACCAGGAAACGTTCGATCCGCCTACTACCGCGGCGTAAATTACATCGGGTCTTTTAAACCGGATTTTATTGATGGTGGAACCGAAATCGGTGCTGCCCAGCGCGACGTATTCTTCGCCCAGGACCTTGCCGTGCAAGACGGTTTCGATGTATTTGCGCGCCAGCTTCATGGTCGTGCGCGGCCAGATGTAATCCGAACCGATGAGATAGAAAGTTTTGGCTTTCTTGGCTTTCGCCACCCAGTCGAGACCGGCGAATACCTGCTGGGTTGCTTCCTGCCCGGTATAGACTACATTTTTCGATTGCTCCAGCCCTTCGTAAAAAGTCGGGTAATAGAGCAAGCCGTTATCGCGCTCCAGCACCGGCAGCACGGATTTGCGCGAAGCCGATGTCCAGCAGCCGAAAATAGCCGCTACATGATCTTCTTCCAGCAGTTTTTTCGCTTTTTCCGCAAAAGTCGGCCAATCCGAAGCGCCGTCTTCCTGAATGATCTTGATTTTACGGCCCAGCACGCCGCCCATCGCGTTGATCTGACTGATCGCCAGACGCTCGGCCTCGATCGAACCGGTTTCCGATATCGCCATCGTACCGGTCGACGAGTGCAACTGGCCGACGGTGACCTCGGTATTGGTAATGGCCAGGCCTGTGGTATCGACTTTTGCAGTCGGTGGCGGCGCGGCATAAGAGCTGCCGGCGATGACGCTTAACAACGCAGCGGCGATAGCCAGCCCGACCTGGCTGCGCATAAGCGAACTCTCTCTGTGTCCGGCACGCTCTGCCGCACCGCTGGCTGGCGTTATTGATTTTTCGTTTATCATCTCGATATTCCTTTTAAGTAATGGTGGATTGACTATCCGTTAATCCGAAAAATAGCTTGTGCATGGAAGCAGAATAAGTTTTCTGTTTTCCCCGCGACATACGTAAGGTGACGTATAAGCACGACTCATCCAGCGCGATTTCGTGAATACGCCAACAGAAACCGCTAAACAAACGCTCTATCCTTAGTACTGATATTGCAAACCAACGATAAACTGGTCTCGATTGGCCAAAGACGGAATTAAACGGTTATCGCTCAACTTGGAATAGGTGGCGCTGATCAGCGCATTGTGGCCGTTTATGACGTAATTGACGCCAAAATCGGTCTGTTTATCGGAAGTATGGGAAAGATCCCGTTCGAAATCCTGGTAACGGACGTACGGCTGAAATTTGCCCATGCCTATGACTTCAGGGAACAAATATTCCAGCGTCGCCAGATAAGCTTTGCCCGCGACCAGTCCGCCCACATTCGGGCCGGTATTGACGCACGCCCCGGAACCCGGCTCGCCGGAATTGCAGTCCGCCACCCCTAAACCGTAATGATAATAAGCGCCCTCTACCGTGACTACGCCGTCTCCGGCCACTTTTTCCTCGAACAGCAAATCCGTGTTCCATGAACTGTAGTCACCGGCATTGCTCGGCGAAGCGCCGACTCCGTCCTTCTCGTACTGATAGACCAGGCCCAACGTGAGGATATTTTTTTCGCCGTAATAGGTACTGGCCGTGTAATAGGCAGGGGCAGGCTCAGGATCGAGAAAATTAATCGCCAGGCGACCTGCGTATAAAAGATTGCCGGACGCATCAGAGCCGCCCGCGACAACATTATGGCCATCAAATGCGCCGACCGTATAAACGATCCTGCCGCCCATAGGTTTGCCCCACGCCAGCAAGCCATCATCGCGACCGATAGCGATATTGGGATATTGCGAAACAAAAGGAAATTGCCAGACGTTGGTATAGAAAGGCCCATCCAGATTTGACCGGTCACTCGGCGGCAACTCCCGCCCCATCCAGACATTAAAATCTTTGGTAAAATCAAGCTGTCCAATGCCATCCATCAGGACGATGTGGCCTGCGGCATCGCGTTCGGTATTAAGGGTGCCTTGGACTATGTTGTTAAATTGCCCGTTTATGTATATTCGTGCGTCATCCAGCGCAAACGTATTGGAGTTGGAAGTGCCATTCGGCGCTCCGTCCTGCAAATTGGTATAACTCGTTCTCAAACCAAAACCCAGAGTCAAGGACTGATCGTCTCCCATATCAAAGGTCTGACCGGCCTCGGCGCCGGGAATACCGAATAACCCCATCAGCAAAGCCACCCCGGCAGCGTTCAATCTACCGGTCTCACTCGCATTGATACAGCACTTCCTTTTCATTATCGTACTCCTGAATGTTGATATAAATTGGATACAGCATCGAACTCACGACACCAGTTTAAATAACGGCAGGAATACACTGAATACGTCAGATTGCGTATGTCAGGGAACAGTCAGCATTAACGGAAATTTACCGCAAATGTGAATTTGCAACGAAAATGCGGAAGCGTACGCGATGAGGTTAGATGTCAGAAAGATAAGGAAAAAGCAGAATTAATGGTGGTAACATAACCTTCAGGTTTCAAGATGAGCGCTGCAGGAACTTCGCATACAATATGGACAGAATCACAAAAAACGCCGTATGCGCAAAAGCGAAATAAAGCATGCCTATTGCCGGAACGATTGATTCCCCGGCAATTCCCATACCGAGCAACGGCAATACTATC
>JAJYPZ010000317.1 GCA_021794855.1 Pseudomonadota bacterium
ATAATATCGAATATCCTGTTGCGCCATGGCGTATTGCACCATGACTATCAGCTGCTTAAGTATTTTTTGAGAAATGGAAAACTGATTTTCGGGATTGATACCGGTTTCGATTATCGGAAAATCCTGCGAAGGAAGCGTTTGTAAATTAAAGCGGCTTTTTTTGGATTTGACTTGCAGCAGGTTATCCAATCCTTCAAACGATATCGATGCCTTGTCGTCGAAGGCTCGACATATATCGAGAATTTTTTTTGCCGCAACAGTGATATGAAATGTTTCTGCACTATCGGAAGGTTTGGCGATTTCAGTGATTACCTTGATCTGAATTTCAAGATCCGTAGCTAATACCGAAAGGAAATTGTCTTTTTTTTCTATCAGTACATTAGACAATATGGGCAGGGTGTGACGTTTTTCGACAATACCGATAACGGTTTGCAGAGGAGTCACTATCGTATCTTTATTAGTTTCTAATAATAACATATTTAATATAACCTTAATAATAAGGGAGGATGCGTTTCTTGTACAAGCCTGAATTATATTTAATATTCAATCTATTAGATAGAATATAACTCGCTTAAAATATCATGTTCAATAATGTGCAGATTGTGGATAAGTATTTTAAAAACGGTAATTTGGATCTTACCCACATTTTAAAGAATATTTATCCACAATGTTGTAACAAGAAAGCATTCCCGGCAAGTTAATTAGTAAGCACCTGAAGTAAAAGGGCATATTCTCTATTAAAGGTCGGATCTTCTTCCTTGAGCTCCGCTACCTTGCGACAGGCATGTAAAACCGTAGTATGGTCTCTGCCGCCAAAGGCATTGCCGATATCGGGCAAACTCATGCTGGTTAATTCTTTTGCCAGCGACATGGCGATCTGCCGGGGACGGACCAGGGTTCTGGTTCTGCGTTTCGAATGCATTTCGATGATTTTTATTTTATAGAAATCGGCTACGGTTTTTTGAATATTTTCCATGGAGACCTGGCGACTCTGCACCGCGAGTAAATCTTTGAGCGCTTCTTTGGCTGTTTCTACCGTAATCAGTCGGCCGGAAAAGCGTGAGTAAGCAAAAACCCGTTTAAGTGCGCCTTCCAGTTCGCGAACATTGGAACGGACCTGTTTTGCAATGAAAAAAGCCGTGTTTTCCTCTAGCTGGATTCCTTCCGCCGCCGCTTTTTTCAGTAAAATAGCGACCCGCATTTCCAGTTCAGGCGGATCGATCGAAACCGTCAGGCCCCAGCTGAACCGGGATTTTAAACGGTCTTCCATGTCCGCTATCTCTTTCGGATAGGTATCGCAGGTAATGATTAGCTGTTTGTGGGCTTCGATCAGCGCATTGAATGCGTAAAAAAACTCTTCCTGAGTGCGGTTTTTCCCGCTGAAAAACTGTATATCGTCGATCAGCAGCAAATCGAGCGAATGGTAATGGCGTTTGAATTCATCGAACGTTTTATGTTGATACGCTTTTACCACATCCGAAACGTAATTTTCGGCATGAATGTAACTGATACGCGCTTCGGGATTATTTTCGTGTACGAAATTACCTATGGCATGGATCAAATGGGTTTTCCCCAAGCCTACGCCGCCGTAAATAAACAGGGGGTTGTACGCAACGCCCAGATTTTCTGATACTTGGATAGCCGCCGCCCGCGCCAGCTGGTTCGCTTTGCCTGTTACCAGCGTGTCGAAGGTAAAAGTCGGGTTAAGCCGTTTAGGCGGGGATGGCTTGATCGGTATCGACGCTATTGCCGGTTCCGGAGGAGGCGTTTTTTCCGCCGTCTCGAATTTGTTTTTTAATGCAGTATCTATGCCCAGATTGATATTGGTGATCACACCGTAGTATTCCTGCGCCAATGCTTCTATACGCGACAGAAACTTGTCCTTAACCCAATCGAGGACAAAACGATTAGGCGCCATCAGACTCAGTACATTATCCTGTACTAGAGGTTTTAAGGGTTTGATCCAGGTATTGAATTGCTGAGGGGGCAATTCATGCGCCAGTTTTATTAAGGAATCCTGCCAGAAATCATTCATAAAGCGATTATGTAATTAACCAAAATAGAGCACATAAAATAGGAGTAGGGTTCGATTGCCTGGTAAATATGGCGCAGTCTGTGCAGGGTATACACGACTATAGCTTGGTTTGCTAAGTTTAATCCCCGATTGAAAAGATATCCATCACGATTATAACTAAATTTCAGAGAAGTTTTTTAGTGAATTTACTTGACAACAAAGGCATGAAAAGCGTTAAATATCGAGTTATATTGAATTTTTATTAGGATTTTGTCATGAAACGCACTTATCAACCTTCTGTCATCCGTCGCAAACGCACTCATGGTTTTCTGGTCCGCATGCGAACCAAGGGCGGGCGGGCCGTGATCAATGCGCGTCGAGCCAAAGGGCGTGTACGCCTGGCTGTGGGCGAATCCAGATAATCCTGTTCCATTACTAAAATGACTATTCGGTACACTTTCCCGCGAAGTTGCCGACTTCTAAAAACGGATGAATATTCATCCGTTTTTAACTTTAGTAAAGA
>JAJYPZ010000017.1 GCA_021794855.1 Pseudomonadota bacterium
CCGGCAGCGGGTTTTGCCGGTCCCATGGGCTCTATCGTGCTGGGCATGGTCGTTGCGCTGGTCTGTTTCTGGAGCGTTAACAGCCTGAAGAACTGGCTGGGTTACGACGACACGCTGGATGCTTTCGGGGTGCACGCCGTAGGCGGTATCGTCGGCGCATTGGGTACCGGTATTCTGGTCAATCCATTGCTGGGCGGTTCCGGCGTGTTCGATTACGTTGCCAATAAAATTGCCGCGTTCGATTTGACAGCGCAGATGATCAGCCAGTTATGGGCAATCGGCATCGCTGTAGTCTGGTCCGGCGTAGTAAGTTTTGTGTTGTTCAAGTTGATTGATATGTTCATGGGTCTGAGAGTTTCCGAAGAAGATGAACGCGAAGGTCTGGACACCACCTCGCACGGTGAGCGCGCTTACAATATGTAATCGCATCGAAAAAACGAAAGGGGAAGGGCGCTCTCGCGGGCGCCCTTTTTTACGAATATCGAGAGCGCGAAAAGCGCGCGGAAACTGTTTGCTGCGGACTATTGCGCGTCGTTGCGGGATAGCATTTCCTTGAGTAACGGCACTGTTACCGGACGTTGCGTCTGCAGTGAATGGCGGTCGAGACTTTCGATAGCACCGATCAGCGAGGGTAAATCCCGCCGCCAATGATGCATCAGATATTCCGCCACTCCGTTCTGTAATGTAAACCCGCGTTGATGGGCAATCCGTGTCAGCGCACGCAATTTGTCGGTGTCAGATAAAGGATGCACCTGATAAACCAGATTCCAGGCCAGCCGGGTAGTCAGATCTTTTCGCAGCGGTAAAAGCGGCGGGGGCGCGCTTCCTGCTGTGATCAATCGTCCGTTTGTTTCTCGTATATGATTGATAAGATTGAATAGTTTTATCTGCGCGGCGGCATTCAGGCGATCTGTATTATCGATTGCGATCAGATCGAATTCGACGCAGACCGTTCCGGCAAAATCCGCTGCGTCGAAATACGCAGCACTCCGGCCGAATTTATGTGCAGCCAGCACACATGCTTTTAACAGATGGGTTTTTCCGCTGCCGACAGTTCCCCAAAGATAGACTTGGGGTTCATGAATATGCTGTTGCGCCGTAACCTGCAAAATATTTATCAGTTCGGCGTTTTCGGCAATAATGAAATTTTCAAAACTCGGAAGAGGTTCCTGCGCGATATCAAGTATAAGTTGTTGCATCGAGCCTGTAGCTATTTATAAAGGTTGCCGGGATGCTCCCGCATCGGCCAGGCGTTGCAGGTAGCGATTCCAGAGCATGTCCTGATCTTTGCCGATTTCGTACAGATAATCCCAGGAATAGATTCCGGTGTCGTGACCGTCGGAAAACGTCGGCTGGATCGCATAATTTCCTACAGGTTCGATACCGGAAATAGTGACATCCTGTTTGCCGACCTGCAATACTTCCTGGCCGTGACCGTGGCCGCGTACTTCGGCGGAAGGCGAGTAGACGCGAAGGAATTCGTAAGGCAAACGAAACAGGCTACCGTCGTTAAAAGCGATTTCGAGCAGACGAGAGGTTTGGTGCAATTTGATTTCGGTTGGAATCGGCGTATTTTTATTTAATCCTGCCATATTAGGCTCCGGGAAAGTGCGAGAGGCAATCATGCAATCGTAAACATTAGCATATTATGTGAGGAAAATCCTGATAAAAAGGAAATTTACCGATTGTTGTTCCGGAATTATAGCGAAGCAGCGCCAATCAGGGCGATCCTTTTTTTACTTCGAACAATGTGCTGGAATCGTGCATGTTTTCTTCTGAGCGCCTTTCGTCCAAAGCCGAAAGTACCTGATCCGTGTCGGCAGGTTGTTGAAACGCTTCGGCCTTAGAATCATGGCGGTTCTGAACCATCGGTAAATCGCGGCGCAATTCTTCGACTAGATTAATCAGCTTGGCTATTTTTTGCTCGCTCAACAAATTGACCTGCAATTCAAGGTTTGCTCGCTGCTCTTCGACTTTGGCGATGCGATTTTGCGATATCAGCACTATCGTCGTCGTGAGCAGCGAAGAAAGTGTGACGAGGCCTTGCAAATATACAAACGGCGGCGGGTCGAATGCGCGCCAGCCGAAACGTGGGCCGTCAATATTGAAAAAAAGCCACGAAAATATAAACAGAACCAGCAAGGCGAGAAACATCGGACGGCCGATATAATTGCTGGCTAACTCGACCGTGCGTTGCAATGGCCCGAGTTTGCTGTCTTCTCTTTGATAAAAAGCCAGTACCTTTTCGATATTCTGGTCTATTTGCTCGGATGTTTCCGTGTTCGATCGATTTTTGGTTTCCATAATAGCGCTGCGGGGCAGGCAAAATACTGTGGTTTAAATTTCGGATTCGAACGATATTTTAATCTCTCGCTTGAGAGCCGATTAAAAATCAGCCTAGTGTGATTTGGTCGCGCTATCTGTCCGGTATCAAACATAAAAATTATCTGTTTTTTTGACGGGAACTTGCTCAAAATCGATGAATCCGACAAAATCCATAATGGAAAATCGTTGCTGAGCCCGGCCATCCCCCATTCGGGCCAAGCTATCCATGTAGTCCTTAATCGAAGTAGAGCCCGAATATGCTACGTAAAATTTTGTCATTGTTTCATCCTGACCCTATCGATTTGCGGGAGCGTTTCCTCGAGCGTTTCGCAGGCAGGACGATAATTGTGCATCAAGGAGTTACTATCGGCTGGGTTAGCGAGTTGATGAAGGAAGCAGGCGGCGGGGCGCACTTTCGCGTAGACGTGCGCAAGCCCTTGGCGCAACGTCCAACGCCGATCGAGTGGGTAGTGCATCGACATGTACTACCGCAACGGCTGCCTATGCCCTTGTTGATTAAAATCGATGGCAGAAATTTGCTGATACGGCATCTGGTCCGCAACGAAATGCCGGTACATCCTTCCGAGATTTATTGGATGCTCGGCGAATTTCCGGATCGCATCCATATTAAGTTAACGGCGTCGGGCCAAGGATTTATAATGTCGCGAGGGATACCTGTGAGCGATAATTTCGTGGATTTCGACGCGATATTTGCGGATTCCGCCGACATTTAGCAATTGAATTCTTCCGCCCATAACAAGGCCTTGACGTGGGCGAGATTGACAGTATCGACGCTCAGGCCGGCGGCTTGCGCCAATTCGGCGATCCGGGTTTGCGGGGCATTTTCGCAAGCGATAGCGAGCCGCAGATAGGGCGCATATTCGCCTTGATCGTCCAGGAGCGCCTGTGTCAGCTTGTCGGGTAAGTTAAGATGCGCAATGGCTTGTTCCATTGGGGTATTCAACAGCGCGTCGAGGAGGGAAAAAATTCCGGTAACGAACAGGCTGTCGCGATCTTCGGCCGACAGACTGGCAGGCGCCAGGGTTTCGGTCAGACGTGCGCGGATAAGCGAATTCTGTAACAATGTCTCGCCGCGGGCGTCGAGTTTGCCGCTGGTAAACAGCAATAACGTCAGCCAGCGATAGAATCGATTGTAGCCGAGCAATATCAGAGCCTGCGCCAGCGTATCGAGCTTGTGGCTCAAACCGTTGCCGGGCGCATTGATATAGGACAGCAATTTATACGATAACACCGCATCGCGTTTGAGCACATCTTCCAGTTCGTTGATCTCGGCATGCCTTCTTGTCATATTAAGCAATTCAAGTACTCTGGCCCGGGAATTATCGATATGCTGGGGCTGGGCGGGTTGCAGTCGGGTAAAATAATAGCCTTGAAAACCGCCGAAGGCCATCAGCCGACAGGCTGTAAAGTCGTCTTCGGAAGCGATGTTTCTGGCGATCGGGACAGCGTTTGTATGCTGCAGCAATGCTATGAGATATTGGCCGAGCGCCAGTGCGTCATAACGGTCGGCATCGATTCTCACGTAATCGGCCAGTTTCAGCAGGACCGCCATTTGCTCGGTGGCGGGTGCTTTGTCTAGAGCGATGCGAAACCCTTCCCCGATCCGCTTCCGGCAATGATCGAGCGTCTGCCCGATATCGATAATCCTTGTAACGTCCAGCGTAAGTACGGTTTTGGCGCAAGGCAACTGCGAAATCCAGTCACTGTTCAAGGTGACAGGAGCTACTTCGATAAAGGCAGATTTGGTGCCGAGACTGGCCGGAATGTCCAGATCCGTTATGCTGGCAATCAGCATTTCATCGCGCATTTGCTGCAAGGTGGGCGTTTCGTCGGTATCGGGCTCGTTTCTGAGGCTGAATTCATAGGCGATAATTTGTTGCTGGGCATTCAATATCGGTTCTCTTCCGACGAATCGCCGAAGCATTTGAGGAGTGCTGGTACGTTCGCCGCAGGTATCGATCGGTAGGGCATCGGTAATTACCTGGTCGGAAATGATATCGCTGGTATCGATCAGTACGGTAGTTTTGCTCTTTACTTCGAATGCTTCCGTAACCGTAACGGTATTTCGGTCCGTTAACGGGTGAGCAACACTCTCCGTGGCGGATGTTTTCGCTGCGTTTTTTTCCGGTCCCGCTTTTAAAAACCTGAAATATTTATCGAACATGCGGCCCCCCTTTATGGCTATGATACTCTGTGGATCCGAATCCGATCAGCTCTTATCCGAAATGAACCGAAGCTGCGTCATTTTCGGTTTTAAGGTCATGTTACAATTTACCGGTAAATTGTGGCAATTTGCCTATCGTTGTCGCAGCATTCGAAGGCCGGAGCGATTTTGAGCCTGCGGGCGGCAAGGCGCCGGATAAATCTGATTCCCGTATCTGCAAGCTTTCGGGAACAGTCCGTTCGTTATTATAGTTGCCCGATAAGATGAAAAAAACCAGGAAAGTTTTTACCCATGTCAGTCGGTAAATTTTTGCAAGCATTGTCGCGCATGAGATCGGTATTGCGCGGATCTCCCCATGAAGAAACGCATCGCATGCTGCTGGGGGCGGGCGTAATCGGAGTTTTGGGGGCGTTGGCTACGGTCGGATTTCGCGAGGGAATAACCCTGGTCGAAACCCTGATCAATCGTCATCCCGGCAGCCTGGTCGCCGCCGCCAAGGCGATTACCTGGTGGCAAAGACTGCTGATTCCCGTATTTGGCGGTTTATTGGCTGGCGCAGTATTGCAATTTGGCATGCGGATGCTCCATGGAAGCAATAAAACGACCGATTATATGGAAGCTATCGTCGCCGGCAATGGTCGTATCAGCGTGCCTGCCAGCCTGTTGAAAAGTTTGTCGTCGATATTTACGGTGGGCACCGGCGGTTCTATCGGACGCGAAGGCGCGATGGTGCAACTGGCTGCAATGGTCGCTTCAGCCAGTGGTCATTGGGTGCATATGTCATTGGACAAACAGCGTCTGCTGGTTGGTTGCGGAGCGGCGGCAGGGGTAGCGGCTGCTTATAACGCGCCGATAGCAGGCGCTCTGTTCGTCGGTGAAATTGTAATGGGCAGCATTGCCATGGAGAGTTTCGGTCCTCTGATTGTAGCGTCAGTCGTTTCCAATGCCACTATCCATCATTTTTTGGGTTATGCCCCCGTCTACAGGATTCCGGCTTTTCAGTTTTATTCGGACTGGGAGCTGTTTTTTTATGCGGGCCTCGGTTTTTTGTTGGGACATCTGGCACCTCCATTCATCAAGCTGCTTGAATCCAGCCAGGCAATGTTTGCTAAATTCAATCTGCCGCTCACATTTAAACTCGGCTTGGGTGGATTGAGCGTAGGACTGATTTCCATAGTCTTTCCGCAGGTCTGGGGCAATGGTTATAGCGTAGTGAACAGTTTGCTGCATCAAAATATAGCATGGCAACTGCTTGCATGGATTCTGGTGTTCAAGATCATTGCGACTGCAGCCACTATAGGTTCGGGCGCGGTTGGCGGTGTGTTTACGCCTACCCTGTTTATAGGCGCCACTTTCGGTTCGCTTTATGGCACCCTGATCGGCAATCTGTTTCCTGCGGTGACATCACCTGCCAGCGCTTACGGAATAGTAGGCATGGGCGCATTTCTCGCAGCGACCACGCATGCCCCGCTAATGTCGATATTAATGATATTCGAGATGACGCTGGATTACAATATTACCCTGCCTTTGATGCTGACCTGCGTGATCGCTTATACGACCGCTCGGGTTTATCGCGGAGGTGAATCGATTTATGCCGTATCTTTGCGGCCTAAACACAGTCTGAGCGTCGATGCTGTTACGACCAAAAAGCCCTGAACAGATCGCGTGCAGGTTTATATCTGGATGCTGAAAAATTTAACGGGATATTATCGGACACGATATAAAATATGCGGCGTAAACTGATCGCTCGGATTGGCTGTTTATGAGTGATTTCGCACAGACATAGCCTATGCTCCAGTTAGACTCACACCATTCGCATGCGGCTGATACAGCGCAGGGTAATCAGGTTTGAACGGAACGGGGTCAGCGGATCGATCGTTTCCAGACAATTTGAATATGTCATTGTCCTCAAGGAACTAATCATGAATATTACGCCTCGCTTAATCGGCACTATTGCATTTGCGGTAGCAATAGTCTTGTTTTTATTCGGCAGCGGAACTATGACGGTCGCCATGCTGGACGGAGGAATTATGTGGAATAGTGCAATGGGCGGATTTAGCTGGATGTGGATTCCGCCCATACTCATGCTGGCACTCTTTGTGTTGTTCGTGTGGGTGATATTCGAGTTAAAAGAATAGCCTGCATTAGTTTTCAGGCTCGCTCTGGGCTCTATCCGAACATCGCTTACGGGCTTGCTCTTTCGCACGGTCTCATAGCGGTCGATCTATAGCCGGATAATGGCGCAGCGAGAGGCAAAAAATTTTACCATCAAACGGTTTATTCGCCTGTTCCTTTGCCTTGCGCCGTAGCGCTTGCAGAACAATCATAGACAATGGTTCTATTGCCAACCTACCTGGCGCAGCACCTGTATATTGCAGTTACAGGCCGGGTTGAATTCTAGTACCTGTTTGTATACAGGTTGAGGAGGAGGTCCTGAATAAGCGCCCTGCGGTCCGGCGACGACAGGGGGTTGAACATAAACAGGCGGCGGCTGCACATACACGGGTTGCGGTTGGGCCATAGAGTAACCCAGCGCACCGCCGATCAATGCCGGCGCCAGCCAGCCTATACCGTCTCCCCACCCTTCGCCGCGCCAGCCTCCCCAGCCTCCGCGCCAGCCGTCCCCGCGCCAGCCATCCCCCCCACGCCAGCCGCCACCGTGCCAGCCTCCTCTCCATCCGCCCCCGCGCCAATGGCCGTCGGCCTGAGCTGCATTTACCGTCAGGCTCATTAAAACCAGTATTAATATTATTCTCATAATTTATCTCCTTTACTGATCCTGGCAAACTGCCGTATCAATTATCATTTAGGATAAGCATTCCGCTTAAAGGTTCCTTCGACAGGAGCGTTTGAATTTATCGCATGAAGCGCTAAATAAAAGCGGTTAATAATTAACCGCTTATATAAAAATGATATCTGCAGTATCCTGTATTCGGCGATATAATCTTTTTGCGTCGATTCTGAGCATACTCCAGCAATCACCGAAAGGAAATACCATGTTGTTTTCGTATTCCATTTTTTTTGCAATATTAGTGCTGGTTTTTCTTCTGGCTTCTTCGTTGAAGGTTATATACGAATATCAGCGCGCAGTGGTATTCCAGCTCGGACGTTTCTACCGAATAAAAGGCCCGGGACTGATAGTGGTCTGGCCGGTTATTCAGCGAATGGCGCGGTTGGATTTGCGCACTCAGGTGCATGAAGTGCCGCCGCAGGATGTGATTTCGCGCGACAACGTATCGGTAAAAGTGGACGCTGTGCTGTATTTTCATATCATCGATCCCGAAAAGGCATTCATAAAGGTAGCGGACTATTTTTCCGCTACCAGCAAACTGGCTCAAACTACCTTACGCTCGGTGCTGGGTAAGCATGAGCTCGACGAAATGCTGTCGGAACGCGACAAGATCAACGCCGACATTCAGAATATTCTTGATTCCCAGACCTCATCGTGGGGCATAGAGATCAGCAATATCGAGATCCGCGATATCAGGCTTACCGAAAATATGGTGCAGGCCATTGCCAAACAGGCGGAAGCGGAGCGCGATCGCCGCTCCAAGGTGATTCATGCCGATGCCGAATTTCAGGCCGCTCAAACGCTGGTGAATGCAGCCGCCATTCTCGCTTCGGCGCCCGGTGGCATGCAATTGCGCTATTTGCAGACATTGACCGAAATCGCTGCTGAAAAAAACTCTACGGTGATATTTCCCATGCCTATTGATCTGATCAAGCCTTTTCTCAAGATTATCGAAAAAGAGGCAGGGGGGATCGGGAGCGAAGAGGAAAAAGCGTTGCAGCCTGAACCCTGATTCTTTCATATTTCCGTGTTCGGTATTGCGCAGCAAATAGGAAGGCGATGCGCTTTAAGAAAGCGAGTTATGCATGATAACGCACTGAAATGAGATGTATGGAGCGTACATTACCGTCTGTGTCGCTAAACCGTGAACGGGTAACCGGTTATTTTATCCCGTTGAATAGTTAATGTACGTAAGAAAGATATCGCATGAGTACAAAAACAAAATCCGGCGCATTGGTAATTTCGATTGCGGTAGCAATGTTTTTTTTATTCGGTGGTATGGCCGCACCATTTGTTCGTTTGCATGTCTCAAAATTGAGCGGCAACTGGAGCGGAATATTATGGTCTGGAACGCCGATACTGCTTATGCTCGCACTGTTCGTATTGCTGGTACGGGTAATTTTCATGCAGAAAGATTAATTTCCTGATTTGCCCTGACGCTACAATGCAACCATTCTTCAGCGGCATCTTCTGGTATGCGCACGATCATCGGACTGACGCGCCTTGAGCAGGGTAATGCAGTTCCTGTGCTTGCCCGATTCTGAAGCTATTTAATATTCAAATCGATATGACCAAATTATCAGTTAATCTCAACAAAATCGCAATTTTGAAAAATTGGCGAGGAAAAAATTTTCGTGATGTCCAGGCTTTTGCTGCGCGCTGTCTGGAACTGGGTGCCCACGGCCTGACATTTCAGCCGCGCAAAAATCAGAAATTTGCTCGTTACTCCGATATAGAACCGCTGGCGCATTTATGTAAAGAATATGGCCGTGAGTTGAATGTGGAAGGTTACCCAACCATTGAATTTCTGCATGCGGTCAAGCAGTGGCAACCGGCGCAATGTACGCTGATGGCCGATGTGGGCGATACACCCGGTGCCGACTACGGATGGGATATCGGCAATAACGCCAATATGCTTAAAGAGGTGATAGGCGAATTGAAAGCAGCCAATATTCGAACCAGCCTCTATGTCAATTTCGATTATTCTAATATGGCCGAAGCGAGGCAGGTCGGGGCTGAACGGATCAAGCTTTGTACACCGGTTTGTAGCGACGGCTACGATACGGATAAGGGGAAGGAGGATTTTGCTGCTTTGCAAAAAGCCGTCGAGCAAGCGCATAACGAAGGTCTGGGGGTTAGCGTCGGTCATGATTTCAATCTGGAGCATTTGAACGGGTTGTTAAGGCTGCCGGATATACGCGAGGTGTCGGTCGGCCCGGCGATGATCCTGGAAAGCATACAGTTCGGAATCGACAAGGTAATCGGACGTTATGTCAAAATGGTTAACGCGGTCAAAAAACTCAAGGCTCGTTGAGCGCTGGGGTTGTGTGCGGTTTCGCACAGAACGGGCTGGGCCTGCATATTATCCTGTTTTGCCCATCGAATTCAGGGCTAATTTTCGATCTGGCAACATTCGCGACTTGCGATTTCGTATTGCGGAGGATTTATGAAAGCACCGGACGCATTACTTTATTTACACGATCTCGAACCTTCGACGGCCGAATTCAGGAGCGCGGTGTTTGAAGGACTCTCGAAACCGGTTAAGACGCTCCCCTGTAAATATTTCTACGATGCGGAAGGTTCGCGTTTGTTCGAGCGTATCTGCGAGCAGCCCGAATATTATCCTACGCGTACCGAATGCCATATTCTTGAGACCTATGCCGAAGAAATAGCGCAGTTGATCGGTCCGCAAGCGAGTCTGGTCGAATTCGGTTCGGGTGCCGGCATTAAAATCCGTTTATTGCTGGCGGCGCTGCAGCAACCTTGCGCTTATCTGCCGGTGGACATTTCCCGCGAGCATATGCTTGCCGCAGCGGCGGATTTGGCAAGGCAGTTTCCCGATCTGTGCATCGCTCCGGTCTGCGCCGATTATACCCAGCCTTTTGCTTTGCCTACGCTGCCTGAAATCCATCCGCGTACGCTGGCGGGGTTTTTTCCCGGCTCCACCATCGGCAATTTTACCGCCATGGAAGCGCGTGCTTTCCTCGGCCGTACGCATACTTTACTGGGCAAGGATGCCACGATGCTCGTCGGTGTCGATCTGCGCAAGGATGAAGCGGTGTTGACCGCGGCTTATAACGATGCGGCGGGAGTTACTGCGGCGTTTAATCTTAATCTGCTGCGCAGGATTAACGACGAATTGCATGGCAGTTTCGATCTTGATGGATTTGCTCATAAAGCCCGCTGGAATGATGCGCTGGGCAGGATAGAAATGAATCTGGTCAGTTTGCGTGCACAGTCGGTCTATATCGAAGGACGGCACTTCGATTTTGATGAGGGAGAAATCATCCATACCGAAAATTCGTATAAATATACGATACCTCAATTTCAGCAGTTAGCCGAAGAAGCGGGATACAGTCCGCTTGCAGTATGGACCGACAAGGATCAGTTATTCAGCGTTCACGCCTTGCGAGCAATTCAGCTATAACCAGCTGCTGCCGGAACAGGGGAAACGACCGCGCGTATTGTCCCGTTTCAAAAAAATGGTTATACCATATCAATTTGATGGCCGGGATCCGGTTCTAGTTCAGGTTATCGCTATATAATTCTCAAACAGTTCCATTTCGGTGCGCTATTGCACTTTGAATTAGATGAATTCGGTTGCGAAATAAT
>JAJYPZ010000318.1 GCA_021794855.1 Pseudomonadota bacterium
CAGCAACGCCGGCGTGTCGTCGGTGCGCAATCTGGTCTCGCACGAAACCCGCATTCCGATTTTCATTCTGATTATCGCCGCGCTGGTCACGATTATCGACATGGCGATGAACGCGTTCATCCATCCACTGTATCTCGTGCTGGGCATATTCGTACCGCTGATCGTCACCAACTGCATCGTACTGGCCCGCACCGAAGCGTTTGCCGCCAAGAATCCGGTTCTGCCCTCTCTGCTCGATGGCTTCATGATGGGACTGGGTGTAACCCTGGTTCTGGTCACGCTGGGCGCGGTACGGGAAATTATCGGTAAAGGCACCCTGTTGTCCGGCATCGATCTGGCCTTCGGCCCCGTCGCCAAAAACTGGGTTATACACGTCATTCCGGATTATCCGGGGTTTCTGCTCGCCATCCTGCCGCCGGGCGCGTTCTTCGGGCTGGGCATGATCATCGCCTTGCGCAACTGGTGGGATCAGCGCGACCAGCGCAAGGCGGTGTTTATGCCCGTTACCTCATCTACGGCTTGAATCGGGACGCCAGTTTAATCGTTTATTTTCAATTCGATAACTTAAAACCGGTTTTTAATCCGCATGTTTCTTCAGGCACTCCGGTGCGATCAGCACATCGACTCCGGCCTCCGGACAGATATAGGCGGCAGGAATAGCCGCTCCGTTTTGCCAGGCTCGCACTGCCTCGCGCTTGTTTTTACCATTTACCAGAAACAGAACCGTAGCTGTATCGCTTATGCGTTGCGTGCTCATACTGACCCGCTCAGCCGGGGGTTTTGGGGCCTCTCTGACCGCCACTACGTCAGCCGTTTCGCCCTCGCTCATTTGCCCCGGAAACAGGCTCGCGGTATGACCGTCCTCGCCCAGTCCCAGCAGCACCAGATCGAATCTGCCCGTACCCTGCAACTGCCTTAAATAATCCTCGACTGCTTCCTCGCTCCCCGATTCGGCATGAATAACATGAATCTGACTGGGCGGAATTGCGCTCTTGTCCAGCCATGCCTTGCCTGCCATACGGCTATTTCTCTCTTCGTCATCGGCGGGCAGGCAACGCTCGTCGCCGAACCAGATATGCCAGTTCTGCCAGTCTGCGTCAAGGTCGGCCATTCTTTCGTACAAGGCGCGCGGCGTAGCGCCGCCGGACAGAACGAGATGAAAACATCCGCGTTCGCGGATCGCCTGTACGGCGGCCTGCGCAATCCAGCGCAAAGCGGCTTCAACCATATTGTCCGTCACATGCCAGCGTGTGCGCTGCAAACATCGTGTAAGCATTCATCCCTCACTGCATTATTGCTGTACCCAGCGGCCAATCCGCACGGATACACGCATCGTCAACCCATGTCGATAATCATTATAGCATCGGTCAATTCGCCCGAACGGCCATCGCGCAGTCCTGTGCGGGCCACTTGGATTGTATCGGCAGGCAGCGTAAAATCAAAAAATAATAAGGAGCACGCAGTGAATTTCAGAGAACGGGAAATACTCGGCAGCCTTGCCGCCAAATACATCTGGTGGAAAACGCCTGAAGAAGCCATGGTCATGCCGCAACGCATCGTCGCGCAAGTAATGAACCTCGGCGACTACGCCGACGTGCAGACTTTAGCCGCTCAACTCGGCGATGCAGCGCTGCGCGATGTCCTGAATACGGCCGAGATCGGTCAATTCAACGAGCGCTCATGGATATATTGGCATTACCGGCTCGGTCTCGCTCCTGCCGGTGCCATCCCGCCGTTACCGGCGCAGAGGTTTGCGTGACGGGCGGCTTATCTCCCCGGCTCGATATTCTGCCGCTTGCCCAGCAACGGCTCTGGCCTGAACTGCGAGCGGCAGCGGGTCTTGGATTCGCTTTATACGGCGGTACGGCAGTCGCTTTGCGCCTGGGACATCGCATTTCCGTCGATTTCGATTTTTTCTGCGCCAAACCGCTGATGCCTGCCGTATTGCGAGCAGCATTCCCATTCATGCGAATCTCCACGGTATTGCAGGACACGCCAAATACATTAAGCTTGCTCGTTCCGTATGGAAATTCGGAACATACGCATGTCAAGGTGTCGTTTTTCGGTTCGATCGACTTCGGTCGAGTGGGAATTCCCGATATCACGAACGATGGCGTAATGCACATCGCCGCTTTGGACGATTTATTGGCGACCAAAGTCAAAGTCATACTGCAGCGCATTGAAGCCAAGGATTACCGCGACCTTGCCGCAATGCTGAATGCCGGCGCAAATCTGTCCCGCGGACTGGCTGCCGCGCGTACTTTATTCGGCACTGAGTTTCAGCCCAGCGAAAGCCTGAAAGCCATGGTTTATTTCAAGGGCGGAGACTTGCACACGCTGTCCCAAGACGAAAAAAACCGTATCGTCGAAGCCGTCAGTGCCGTACGCGATCTGCCGGAAATGCCGATACTGTCATACGAATTGACTGCGCCCTGCGAGTAATCGACAGGGAACTTGCCTTACTCTGTATTTCAATCGGGGAAAAAAGTTTGAGCCAGCACCTGATCGGTGTTCCAGGGGCAGGACTCGG
>JAJYPZ010000319.1 GCA_021794855.1 Pseudomonadota bacterium
CGCCGTTAAATTTTCTTTTCGATCGCGGGTCAGTAAATTCTTAACCGGCAGTGCGTAGCATTATACAAAGGATTATCGCAACATGACTCAAGACAGGCCGCATATCAGCCACGACCATGACCATGAGCACCACGATCATGATAAGGATCATGCGCATCACGGGCATAGCCACGGTATTGGACACGGGCATGCGCCTAAGGATTTTGGCCGGGCTTTTTTGCTGGGTATTATTCTTAATGCCGGTTTCGTCGTTGCCGAAGTCATCTACGGTATATTTGGCAATTCCCTGGCATTGCTCGCAGATGCCGGGCATAATTTAAGCGATGTGCTGGGTTTGTTGCTGGCGTGGGGAGCCAGCGTGCTGGTAAAACGCGCACCTACCCAACGATACACTTACGGATTGCGCAGTACGTCGATTCTGGCGGCGCTGGGGAATGCCGGCTTGTTGCTCATGGTTACCGGCGGCATCGCGTGGGAGGCGATATTACGCTTCGATCAGCCGAGCGCGGTAGTCGGCAAAACGGTTATCATAGTCGCCGCATTCGGCGTGGCGATCAATCTGGGTTCGGCCGTATTGTTCATGGCCGGACGCAAGAACGATCTGAATGTGCGGGGCGCGTATACGCATATGGTGGGCGATGCGATCATCTCGATGGGGGTGGTGATAGCCGGATTTGCGATTATCTATACCGGCTGGCAATGGCTGGATCCGGTTGTAAGCCTGATAATAGCAATACTGATATTGGCGGGTACCTGGGGATTGTTGCGGGACTCGATCAATCTGGCCTTGCACGGGGTACCGGAAGGCATCGATATCGAACGGGTTCGCGTCTATTTAAAAACGCTGGACGGCGTGAGCGAAGTTCACGATCTGCATGTGTGGGCAATGAGCACGACAGAAACCGCATTGACGGCGCATCTGATCATGCCGTCCGGCTATCCGGGCGGAAATTTCCTGAACCGGGTCAGCGACGCGCTCGAAGACCGGTTCGATATTCATCACGCTACTATCCAGATCGAGACCGACGATACGCCGAATGCCTGCAAGCTCGCTCCCGCCGAAGTGGTCTGAATGTCGTCAGCGAATTGATAGTGCGCGTCGTCGCAGTTATACCCAGTGACGCGCTACCAGTTCGTCCTTTATGTATGCGTAATAAATTGGCGCTGCAACCAGCCCAACCAGCCCGAACACAGCTTCCATCAATAACATCGCGATCAGCAATTCCCAGGTTTGGGCATGAATCTTGTTGCCGACTATGCGTGCGTTCAAAAAATATTCAAGCTTATGTATTACCAGCAAAAATGCCAGCGAGCCCACGGCGATGTCCAGCGAATGGCTCAGACTGACGATAATGATCACGGTATTGGAAAAAATATTGCCTATTACCGGGATTAGACCGGCGACGAACGTAAACACGATCATGGTTTTGGTCAACGGCAGATGGATGCCCAGCAAGGGCAGAATGACCATCAGATAAACTACGGTGAGCGCCGCATTGATACTGGCGATCCGGACTTGAGCGAAGACGATGCGATGAAAGGCCAGGCGCACGCGTTCGGCTCGGCCGGCCAAGGCTCGCGCAAGCGGTTTATAGTCTTCCATCGCCACCATCTCGCGCAATGCCAGCAGGCCGCCGATAATCATTCCTATCAATATGCGCGCAACCAGTCTGCCTGCTTCGGTGCCTGCCAGCTGTACTTCGCTGGCGTGGGTGCGCAACCAGGCACTGATCGTTTGCTTGATGGTTTCGGCGTCAGATGGCAAATATGGCGTAATCCAGAGCGGAATCGACTGGCGCGAATCGTCTATGATCTCGGCCATTTTTGCGAATAACCGGGTCAGGCTGCCGGCGTCAGAGCGAAAAAAAGCCACGAGCCCAAGGCTGACGGCAGTCAGTAAAAGCGCCACCAGAAACGACAGCAGACCGACCGCGATCAATTTCGAGCGCTGGCCCGGCAAATGATGCGCTATCCAGGGCGAAATCAGATGCACCAGTTCGAACACCAGCAATCCTGCCAGCAACGCTGGCAGAAGATGGAAAATCAGAACGAAAACCAATAAACCCAGCGTGATCAGCCACGCGGTAATTTCAGCCGGAGTAGGACGTGAGGCAGCAAGTTTCCGCATAAATGAAAGTAAATCCAGTGGTTTGGAGGTATTAATTGACAAGCACACCATCAATAGATAGATTCTAGCAGTTGTTGCACCTTTTTAACCCGATGTTTTCAACCCGACTTTAATAAGGAGTTTTATATGTCCGTACTTGTTTGCAAACCCGCCCCCGATTTTACCGCCACTGCGGTATTGGGCAATAACGAGATTAAAGATATCACTTTCTCGGAATTTACCAAAAACAAATACGTCGTGCTGTTTTTTTATCCGCTCGATTTTACTTTCGTGTGCCCTTCTGAACTGATTGCATTCGATCATCGTCTGGCAGAATTCAGCAAGCGCGGAGTAGAGGTCATCAGCGTTTCCATCGATTCGCAGTTTACCCATCTGGCATGGAAAAATACTCCGGTTAACAA